>CAYOVQ010000176.1:0-1512 GCA_964407485.1 uncultured Ruminococcus sp. | reverse complement strand
TTGCGGGACTTATGGAAGCCAAAGATAAATGTGACATTACGATTTCGGTTGACTGTGACGGTCAGGATGATATTGATGCCATTGATAAAATGGTAGATGAATATTTGTCTGGCAGTGAAATTGTCTACGGCGTACGTAGTGACCGCAAGACCGATACAAAATTTAAACGCGGCACAGCACAGTTTTTTTATAAATTAATGAATGTCATGGGCGCGGATATTATCTACAATCACGCCGATTACCGTCTGATGTCTGCGAGGGCGCTTAAAGAGTTATCAAAGTTTAAAGAGGTCAATCTGTTTTTGCGCGGCATGGTAACTATGATTGGGTTCAAATATTCTTGTGTCGAGTATTCGCGCAAAGAGCGTATGGCGGGCAAAAGTAAATATCCGCTTAAAAAGATGATATCTTTTGCGCTTGACGGCATAACAAGTCTGTCGGTAAAACCAATCAGACTAATAACCGCATTCGGTTTTATTGTAGCGGCAATAAGTCTTATCGGTATTATTTGGTCGGTGGTAACAGCGCTTTTGGGCTCGACCGTTGCGGGTTGGGCATCAACCGTTAGTATTATTTGCTTTTTGGGCGGTGTACAACTGTTAAGCCTTGGTGTTATCGGCGAATACATAGGCAAGATTTATCTTGAAGTAAAGCAAAGACCAAGATATATAATCGATAAAAAGACGGATGAGATAAAATAAATTTGTCATTGCGAGTCGCATTGGCGGCGTGACAATCCGCTCTTTTAATAATTGATTGGTGCTAAAGCCTCTGCTTAATGCGGAGGCTTAGTTTTATTACATAGGGACAGGCATCCCTACATAATACTTTGCAGAATTTTAAAAACGGATTATAATAGACTAAATGAAATATAAATTCAGGAGGGAGAGAAGAATGAAAAAACTGATTATAATTAGAGGAAATTCCGGCAGTGGGAAAACTACAATAGCAAAAGAACTGCAAAATAAGTTCGGTAGGAATACTATGCTTATTTCACAAGATGTAATCAGGAGAGATATGCTTAAAGTCAAAGACGGGGAAAACACACAAGCAATACCTCTTATAAAAGAACTTTTAACCTATGGTAGTAAGCATAGTAATATTGTCATATTAGAAGGAATTATGTATTCAGATTGGTATAAGTCATTGTTTGAATTGGCAATTAAATTATATGGCACCAATGTATATGCTTACTATTTTGACTTGTCCTTTGAGGAAACTTTAAAGCGACATCAAACAAAGCCTAACTGTCACGAATTTGGCGAAGAAGCAATGCGACGATGGTGGCGAGAAAAGGATTTTTCTGATGTGCTGAATGAAGTTGGCATTACATCTGAAAAAGATATTGAAAGTATTGTTAAAGATATTTTTGATACAGTGTCAAACAGTTAAACTCCAATTTATAGAGTGGGTATAAAACGATATGCAGAAAAATAAATTTTCTGCATATCGTTTTTATATTTTCACCTTTTCTTAGGTCCCACAATAAACTGTAAAGAGGGATAATAAATT
>CAYOVQ010000175.1:0-1557 GCA_964407485.1 uncultured Ruminococcus sp. | reverse complement strand
CTATCGGTAAAGTATGTCAGCGCCGTGGCTCAGGCGGAGGCTTTTCATAAAATAGAGAGCAATCTTACCGAAAAAGAACTTGCTGTCTTTAAACGCGGCAGAAATTTTCATACAGGCAACACGCCCAAAAGCGCAACAAACGGTGAGTATCATACTGCAACAGGTCTTGAATGTCTTTTTGGCTTTTTGCATTTGTCGGGTCAGAATGACCGCGCAAAAGAACTGTTTGAAATGATATGGTAAAAAGAATATAAATTAAACCCTCCGTACACACTATCTGTACGGAGGGTTTGTTTTATGAAAAGAAGCATTTCAAAGATTGTTATTGATACAGTATATTTTGTTGTAGGCGCTGTCGTATATTCTGTAGCGGTGAATATGTTTTTGTCGCCCAACGGCATTTCGCCCGGTGGCTTTACGGGTGTGGCAACAGTGATAAATCACCTAACTACTATACCTACGGGCGTTATGCTGTTTGTTTTTAATATACCCGTTTTAATTTTAGGTTATATAAAAATGGGCGGAATGTTTATACTTAAAACATCTTTTGTCACAGCACTGGTATCGGTCAGTCTTGATATTTCGGCGCGCCTTTTGCCGCCGCTTAAAACCGACGGTATACTTGCATCGCTTTTTGGCGGTATGCTTATGGGTTTGGGGTTAAGCCTTATTCTGTTGCGCGGCGCGACTACTGGCGGTATAGATATTATAGCCAAACTTATAAACCGAAAATATCGCCATATGAGCGTGGGTAAAATTATACTTATGGCAGACGGCTTTGTAATAATACTAACGGCTCTTGTTTATAAAAACGCCGAAAGCGCGCTCTATTCGGTGGTGGCAATATATTCCGCAACACATATGATGGATATATTGCTCTATGGCGCTGACAGAGGAAAAATAATTTATATAGTTACAAGCCAGCCTGACTTAATCTGCCGCAAAATAAACAACACCGTAGGGCGCGGCGTCACCAGACTTTCGGTTGTGGGCGGCTATACAGGAGAAAATCGCACAATGCTTATGTGTACGGTACGTGTTCACCAAGTAGCCGCCGTTCACGATATTATACGTGAATATGATGAGCGGGCATTTATTGTTGTAAGCGACGCAGGGGAAATAATAGGCGAAGGCTTTAAAATGCACAATGTATAATTCGCAATAAACACATAGTTTTAAAATTAAAATATTACACATCATATATTGCGTTACGACTTTGCGTGGCATATAGCGCATAACTGCTTTGAAAGGATAAATTTAATGTTGGTGAGACATAATCGACTACTACATCTTGTAACTCTTTATTATGTAAAACACAAAATAAAAAGTCACACAAAACATATTCGTGATATTGCACAAAAACCGAAGGCAAACTTCGTTAAAATTATAAGAACTTTTTTGAAAATTTTTCTTGATTTTATGAGACAGTTGTGTTATTATCATAGGGCACGCTGTGAAAATGCGGCGTAAAACATGCGTTGATGCGGGAGGTGGCCCATCTAGAATGGGGAAATTTCCGCGGAGTATGTCCGATTTTAAACCGGGCGAAAGAACTTG
>CAYOVQ010000174.1:0-1675 GCA_964407485.1 uncultured Ruminococcus sp. | reverse complement strand
ACTCGCAATTGTAGGTATCTGGGAAAAGGACAATGAAAAATACTTTGGACTTGGCGGTAAGCAAGAAAAGGTTAAGGTTTCGGAATATATTTCTATTATCAAGGCAAACAAACCCCTACAGCGCCTTATGGTAGCAGGTGGCGGTTGCAAATTGGCGCTAGCTATTGCAACTAATGTTACAGTGCTTATAATGCTTTACTCTTGCCTTATGGGCAATTATGACGGCTTATATCTTCCTATGATGGTTTTGGGCTATGTTTTCTCGGCACCCTTCTTCCTGCTCACCGTTCTCACATCACAAAAGCACGGCCAGAAGAAATCTCTCATGACTTATGTTGCGGTAGCACTTATATGTTATGTGGGCGTGTTGGCTCTGCTTTTATTGTGGCAACAGGGCAATCCCGCATTTAATTTAAGCCTTATTACCGACGGTAAGCTTTCGATAAATTTATACACAATACTGTTTATACTTTTCTTTGGCGTGGGTTACGGCGCTTACTATTCAACAGCCGATATGCCAATTCCCATGGTTGCCGATTGCGCCGACTACGAAACCTACCGTTCGGGCAAGTTTATACCGGGTATTATGGGCACGCTCTTTAGCCTTGTGGATAAGCTTGTATCATCTCTTTCGGCAACGGTTGTTAGCTTAGCGTTATTATTTATAAATGTTCACGACCTGCCCACAAAGGAAACCGCGTACGTTGACGGTATGAATTGGGTAGTTATAGTGTTGTTCTGCTTGGTTCCTATGGTAGCGTGGCTGCTTACCCTTTGGGCAATGAAAGGCTATGAGCTTGACGGCAAACGCATAAAAACCATTCAGGCTGTAAATTCCGCTCGCAAAGAGGCAATATCAAACGGTATGAGTATGGAGGAGGCGATGGTTACCATCACCGACGAAACGGTAGAGCGAGGGTGATTTTATGAATATTTATTGCATAGGTGACAGTCTTACCGAGGGCGATTACGGTGTTTTTGGCAAAACGGGAATTGCCAATGTGAAACCACAGAATTATCCGTTTTTTCTGTCACAGATTTTAGGTGAGCCAACCTTTAATTTTGGCTACTGCGGCATAACCTCGAAGCAGTATCTTGAAAAATATCAAAGCGGTGCGCTTAATTTTTCTGATGCGGATATAATTCTTGTAATGCTTGGCACAAACGCTGGGCTTGCGGGCGAATATAAAGAATGTTATGAGAAACTTATTAAAACATTAGAAAAAGATGTTCCGCGCGCAGAGGTTATTTTAATAACCCCTCCCCACGTGACCGAAAATCCTGAATATTCAAACTGCGGATATATAGGCAATGTCATAACCGCCGTCGCTTGTGCGCGTGAATTTGCCGCGAGTTGCGGCAATCGACTTATTGACCTTGCTACCCATCCCGAATTCACCGCCGAAAATGAAAAAATAATGCAGTCCAACGACGGATTGCATTACAACGAAACAGGTTATAAACATATGGCAATATTTATTGCAGATGCTTTAGTTAAGTTTTATCCTGATAAACTTAAGAAAAGTTTGTCATTATGACAAACTTTTCTTTTTATGTGTTGAAATGTTTTTTTTAATGTGCTAAAATTAAACTAAAGAAAATTTAAATAGAGGGTGTTTTTATGCCAAAGGTTTTTCCAGAACTTAAATCATCACCGGTTCTCACAAGATATGAG
>CAYOVQ010000173.1:0-1696 GCA_964407485.1 uncultured Ruminococcus sp. | reverse complement strand
TCAAGGAAGTGTAATTTTTGGCTAAAGCAAAAGCACAATACGATAATACCAGTATACAAAAACTTGAAGGTCCGGACCGCGTACGAAAACGCCCCGGTGTTATATTCGGTTCTGACGGTCTTGATGGCTGTGAACATTCGGTTTTTGAAATAATATCCAACTCTATTGACGAGGCGCGCGAGGGTCACGGCAAAAAAATTGTTGTCACCTCTTACAGCGACGGTTCTGTCGAGGTATGTGACTTTGGACGCGGTTGTCCTGTAGATTACAATCCAAAAGAAGATTGCTACAACTGGGAAATGGTCTTTTGCGAGATGTATGCGGGCGGCAAATATAACACAAATGACGGCTCAAACTATGAGTATTCCGTAGGTCTTAACGGTCTGGGTCTTTGCGCCACGCAGTATGCGGCAGAATGGATGGACGTAGAGGTTAAGCGTGACGGTTTTAAATATAACCTGCATTTTGAAAAGGGCTTTAATAAGGGTGGACTGCAAAAGCAAGAGTACAACGGTCGCGAGACGGGTACCAAAATTCGTTGGAAACCCGATATTGAAGTTTTTACCGATATAAATATTCCACGCGATTATTTTATCGATACTTTAAAACGTCAGGCTATTGTTAACGACGGTTTATTATTTGAATTCCGTGAGCAACAGGGCGCAAGATTTATTGCACAAGAGATTATTTATAAAAACGGTATAACCGACTATGTAAACGAAACCGTAGGGGAAGAAAAACTTACCTCTGTGCAGTTCTGGAACACCGAGCGCAAAGGTCGTGACCGTGAGGACAAGCCCGAGTACAAGGTAAAGATAAATGCAGCGTTGTGTTTTTCTAATCGCCATACTTTAAAAGAGTATTATCACAATTCAAGTTGGCTTGAACACGGTGGCGCACCCGAACGTGCCGTGCGTAACGCATTTGTTTATCAAATAGATGCCTATCTTAAACAAAACAATAAATATAAAAGTAACGAAAGCAAGATAACATTCTCTGACGTAGAGGAATGTCTGGTGCTTGTGATTTCTTCTTTCTCTACCGTAACCTCTTACGAAAACCAGACCAAAAAGAGTATTACTAATAAATTTATCGGCGATGCTATGACCGAATTTTTGCGTCATCAACTTGAAATCTACTTTATAGAAAACAAGGCAGAGGCTGAAAAAATAGCCGAGCAGGTACTTATAAACAAACGAAGCCGTGAGCGCAGTGAAAAGGAGAGAATTAATCTTAAAAAGACACTGGCTACAGGCAACTCAATGGCGGACAGAGTTCAAAAGTTTGTTGACTGCCGCAGTAAAGACGTTAACGAGCGTGAACTTTATATAGTTGAGGGTGACTCTGCATTAGGTTCTTGTAAATTGGCTCGTGACGCGGCGTTTCAGGCTATTATGCCCGTGCGCGGCAAAATACTTAACTGCTTAAAAGCAGAGTATGACAAGATTTTTAAAAGCGAGATTATTACCGATCTGCTTAAAGTATTGGGTTGCGGTGTTGAGGTTAAATCTAAGGCAAATAAAAACCTATCTAACTTTGATATGGCAAATCTGCGTTGGAACAAGATTATTATCTGTACCGACGCTGATGTTGACGGATTCCATATCCGTACACTTATCCTTACAATGATTTACCGCCTTATGCCAACGCTTATAAGCGAGGGCAAGGTGTTTATTGCCGAGACTCCGCTTTATGA
>CAYOVQ010000172.1:0-1722 GCA_964407485.1 uncultured Ruminococcus sp. | reverse complement strand
AGTATGAGCCGATACATTGATTCAGCAGGTCACCCGCAAAAATCATCTTAATATCGTTTTCGTTTACATTGGCTTTTCGCATGGCAGTTTCAAGCGCTATTTTTTGTAGCAAGCTTTCGGCTTTTTCATAACTATCTTCACCAAAACGACTGTCATCATCATGCGCGTCAAATTCGTGACCCAAAGGTCCCTCAAATTCTTTTTTACCCACGACCGAGCCATAACCTATAATATAAGGCTTTTTTTCTAAAATTATTGTTCGTTTCCCAATTCTTTTCGCCATAACACTAACCTCGCTTTTTTTATTAGTGTTTGTTGGCAAATTAAAAATATCCCATTTATACAATGGGATATTTTTACTCTAAACTAAATATTTTGCAAGTGTTTCAAAAAGTATTAAATGATGACGATAAATTTCTTATAACTATAACCTCTGCCAAGAGTGTGCTTGCGTGACCGTAGAATTATTTTAAGTATTTATTTAAATAATTAAGTGTTGTTTTTTTATCAGCCGACCAAAGCGGCGCTATAAGGTCGCGTTTTGCGCCATCGCCTGTTATACGGTGAACGACTGTGTCGGGCGGCAAAACAGCAATACACCGCTTTAAAATTTCAGCATACTGCTCGAGGGTTAAGCACTTGAAATTTCCACTTAAATATTCTTTTTCTAGGTCGGTGTTTTTTAGTACGTGTAACAGATGAAATTTGACTCCGTTTGTACCTGCCGCTACGGCATCTTTTGTAGTAGTTATAGTGTCGTCATCCGTCTCATAAGGCAGACCGATTATTATGTGTGTGACAACGTCGATTTCTGCCACTCGCAAACGCTTTACCGCATCGAAATAAACAGAAGTTTTATATCCTCGCCTTATGTAATCGGCAGTTTTTTCGTTGGTGGTTTGAAGCCCCAATTCAACACTTACAGGCTTTATTTTGTTTAACTCTTTTAAAAGTTCAATTACTTCATCGGGCAAGCAATCGGGACGCGTACCAATGGATAACCCCACGATATAATCGGGGTTTATCGCCTCGTAAAATAAATTTTTTAGTCTTTCAACAGGCGCATAAGTGTTCGTAAACGACTGAAAATATGCAATGTATTTTCCGCCTTTATTTTTTGCTTCTACTCGTGTTTTGGCTAACTCTAACTGCTCGAATATATTGTTGCCCTTTACGGCAAAGTCACCGCTACCCGAATTGGAACAAAATATACAACCACCCGTACCGATAGTTCCGTCACGGTTTGGGCAGGTAAAGCCACCGTCAAGTGATAGTTTATAAACCTTACAACCGAATTTTTGGCGATAGTATTCATTTGCGGTTTTGTACATATGCTCACCTCGATTTTATTAGATTATAACTTAATAATAAAATTGTTGCAAGTTAAAAGGCTTGACCGAATGGTCAAGCCTTTCTTACAGGACGGCGTCTACGACGTCCCCTACAATTAAAATAATGTTGTTACCCAATAAATAAACCCATAAATCACACTTGCAATAGTGCCGTACATAATTACGGGTCCTGCTATGGTGAATATTTTAGCGCCGACACCAAAAATATATCCCTCTGCATGTGTCAACTTAGGACCTATTAGTGATTAAACACGATTGCGTTTTTTTGTTACTATCTTATCACAAGCTGCCAGAACACCGGGCAGAACAAACAGGATCAGCAATGTCGCACAGAGTGCGCCCATGGAAATGGTCTTGACAATAGAGGTTA
>CAYOVQ010000171.1:0-1740 GCA_964407485.1 uncultured Ruminococcus sp. | reverse complement strand
GCTGAAAGCCGAATATCACTGCGAAGCAATATCACTCGCCGTAAGCGAATAGAGTTGCGTGATACTCCGCTTGGAGTATCACGCTAACAGCACCGAGTTTAATTTTATGTATTTACTAATTCTTTTTGCTTTTTATTTTGTTAGCAATGATTATGTTATAAATTTTTATTAAAATTCCTAATAGATATTTCTTGCTTTAAAGCAATATTTATAGTATAATATTATAGATTATCTGACATAGAGGTTTTATAAGTGATTTTAAACGAAAAAATAAATTCTTATCTGCCCGAGCAATGCGCTTATGCAAAAAGAGTGCAAGCGCTTTTGACTGAACGCGGCGCAGTAACACCCAAGGCGCATATTGTTACATTTGGTTGCCAGCAGAACGTAAGCGACTCTGAAAGAATAAAGGGTATGCTGATGCTCTGCGGTTACAGCCTTACCGAAAATATCGAAGAGGCAGACTTTATACTTTTTAACACCTGCGCTGTGCGCGGACATGCCGAAGACCGTGTTTACGGCAATGTAGGCGCTACAAAAAAATACAAAAAAAGCAATCCAAATCTTATGGTGGCGGTTTGCGGATGTATGGCGCAACAACAATCGGTAGCGGACAAGTTTTATAAAAGTTACCCGTACGTCGATATTGTATTCGGCACACAGCAATATCACCGTTTGCCCGAATTTATCTATCGCAGAATGACGGGCAAAAGGGTATATGAATTAGCGCTTGATAATGCCGACATTGTAGAAAACATACCTGTTTCCCGCGACGGTGATTTAAAGGGATGGTTGCCTATTATGTACGGTTGCAACAATTTTTGCACATACTGTATAGTGCCGTATGTTCGCGGACGCGAACGCTCACGCGACCCGAAAGAGATTATTGATGAAGCCACAAAAATGATAAACGACGGCTTTAAAGAGATAATGCTGTTAGGTCAAAACGTTAACTCTTACGGCAAGGGCGAGAGCCACGGCATCAATTTTGCAAAACTGCTTCGTATGATAAATGATATACCGGGTGACTTTAGAATACGCTTTATGACCTCGCATCCAAAAGATTGCACCGAAGAACTGCTTGACGCTATACGCGACTGCAAAAAGGTAGAGCGACATATCCATCTGCCGTTTCAAAGCGGCAGTAGCAAAATTTTAAAGCAAATGAACCGCCGTTATGACCGCGAGGGCTATTTAAACCTTATAAAAGCGGCAAGGGAGCGCATATCGGATGCCGAGTTTACAAGTGATATAATAGTAGGCTTCCCAGGTGAGACGTATGAAGATTTTTGCGAAACTTTAAGCCTTATAAAAGAGGTTAAGTTTACATCTCTTTTCACCTTTATTTATTCGGCACGAGAGGGCACGCCTGCGGCTGTTATGCCAGACCCCGTAACACGAGAAGAAAAGGGTAAATGGTTTAGCGAACTGCTTGAAGCGCAGGATGAAATATCTAAAGAACTAAACCGCTCACTCATAGGCAAAACGATGCGAGTGCTTTGCGAAGAAAAAACCGCAGACGGCTTGCTTTGCGGCAAGGGTGAATATTATTCGTCAGTATCGTTTGAGGGCACTGATGATATGATAGGTAATTTTGTGACCGTGCGTGTTGATAAATACAAAAACAATACGCTTTACGGCGCTGTAATAAATTAAAATAAATCAAATTTGAAAGGAATTTAATTATGGGAATTATTGAAGCAACAAGAAATTTAGGAGTAGAAATTCAAAAGGACGAGC
>CAYOVQ010000170.1:0-1778 GCA_964407485.1 uncultured Ruminococcus sp. | reverse complement strand
CAATAGTACCGTCCTCGTTATATGAAAAATCATAAAGCGACGGCACGTATACACCCTTTATTTGTGCGGCTGCACGCAAAAAGTCCTGTTTTGTGCCGCCGTTTTTCTTGTTTTTCTTGTAAAGGTCAATTACTTCTAAATCAACCTTTTCGCCCTCGCCTAAAAAGAAAATATCAATAAAGTCGGCAAGTGGCTCGGCGTTGCAGGTGCAAGGTCCTCCCGCAACGATTATGGGGTAACTGTCATCTCGGTCAGCAGACTTTAACGGAATACCGCCCAAATCTAACATTGAAAGAATGTTTGTATAAGAAAGTTCATATTGAAGTGTAAAACCCACAAAATCAAAATCGCGGATACTGTCGCGGCTTTCGAGCGCATAAAGAGGAATATCGTTATCGCGCATAACCTTCTCAAAATCTATCCACGGCGCAAAAACGCGCTCGCACCAGATATCCTCGCGTTCATTAAACAGCGAATAGAGAATTTTCATACCCAAATGACTCATACCTATTTCATAAGTATCGGGAAAACAAAAGGCAAAGCGCACATCAACCTTGTCTTTATCCTTTATTACTTGATTAACCTCACCGCCCGAATATCTGCCTGGTTTTTGTACAGTGAGCAATAGTTGTTCTAATCTTTTTTCGTTCATTTCGTCACCAATTTTCATTTATTAAGTAAATGATACAATAAAATTCGACTTGTTGCAATGATTTTATTTTAAAATTAATTAAAAATATCTTTTATTTTGCGGTGTGTTGTGTTATAATGCATTATGTATAAATATCTGTAAAAAGGAGGCGTGTGCTATGACAGTAAAAAAGACTGCTGCTGTGTTAATCGCAATTATTATGTGTGTTGTCTTTAGCGGTTGTGATTTTACCAACAATAACGATGATTTGGTATCTCCGCCCGAACTCACGGGAGAAATGTCACCCATAGCAGACGCCCTTTACGACAGTATAGGAACCGCCTGTGATCTTAAATATCCCGCAGCGGGCGACCGCCGCTCTGCCATTGTTTTAGAAGATATTAACGGTGACAGCATTTTTGAAGCCTTTGCGTTTTATAGCACAAGTGACGACGAAATGACAACTATGCATATAAACGTTATCTGCCAAAAAGACGGCAAGTGGATGTCTGTATCAGACCAGACCATCGTTGCTATGGGTGTGGAAATGGTGGATTTTTGCGACCTTAACGATGACGGTATAGAAGAAATACTAATCGGTTGGGAAGTTAACGGCACCAATGAAAAACAGTTGAGCGTATTCACTTTCCGCGAGAACAAACTTGAGCAACAACTGTTGCAGGCATATACCGCTTTTTTGTGTTGTGATCTTGACAACAACGGCACAAATGAGATATTTGTTCATTTGCTCAATACGGCAGAAAAGACAAACAAAGCGATAATCTATAATTACAACGAAAACGGTATGGCGCAAACCGCAGGTTGCGTAATGGATAGTAACGTAAAAAGTGCATCTGCGCCTGTATTGTCAACCTTATCCAGCGGACAGAAAGCCATTTATATCGATGAAATAAAGGGAGTAGGCGCAGTAACCGAAGTGCTTTATCTTTCAAAAGGTGAACTTGTAAATCCGTTGCTTGATACTGTAAATTCTTTTGAAAACATAGTTACACTTCGTGCGGCTTCGCTTGAAACCCGCGATATAAATGGTGACGGTATACTCGAAATACCTGTCGCTTCCGACTTGCCTAACGCAGTTGACAGTGACGAAAAACTATACTACACAAATTGGTGTTCATTTAACGGC
>CAYOVQ010000169.1:0-1816 GCA_964407485.1 uncultured Ruminococcus sp. | reverse complement strand
GCTCTGAAATATTCAGCCATAGCGCAACCCGAATAGGGCGCAATATACTGAAGCGGCGCGCTTTCGGAAGCAGATGCAGAAACCACTATCGTGTATTCCATAGCGCCTGCTTTTGTAAGTGTGTTTACAAGGTTTACAACCGACGTATTCTTTTGACCTATTGCTACATAAATACATATAACATCGGTATCTTTTTGATTTATGATTGTATCAATGGCAATCTCGGTCTTACCTGTTTGACGGTCACCTATAATAAGTTCACGCTGACCGCGACCGATTGGAATCATACTGTCGATAGCCTTAATGCCCGTTTGCAGTGGCACCGATACGCTTTTACGCTCAATTATACCGGGCGCTTCTGCCTCAATCGGACCCCAACCGCTATACTCGATAGGTCCTTTGCCGTCGATAGCCTCGCCCAATGCATTTACAACACGACCGAGCATTTTTTCGCCAACGGGCACAGACAGTACCTTACCTGTGCGGCGCACAACAGTACCCTCGCGGATATTGTTATCGTCAGAAAGCACAGCAACAGCTACGGTGTCTTCTTCAAGATTTTGTGCAAGACCTGCCGAACCGTCTTCAAACTCAAGCAGTTCGTTTGCCATACAGTTAGTAAGACCGTAAACGCGCGCGATACCGTCACCGACAAGAATTACTCTGCCCGTTTCTTTCATTTCTATCTGTGAGCGATAATTTTTTATCTGCTCTTTTATAATATAACTTATCTCTTGTTGTTTTTCACTCATACGCTAATCACTTCCCTTACGCGTTTTAGGTTGTTTTTAACACTGCCGTCAAGCAGTTCGCCGTCCATTTCGACAACAATACCGCCCATCAAAGAATTATCGACGATAGTTTTTAACGCAACACTCTTGCCTGTGCGCTTTTCAAGGCTTTTAACAAGACCTTGTTTTTGAGCGTCGCTTAACTCTACGGCAGATTTAACAACAGCCGTCACCGTACCTGCTGCCCACTCACGCAGACGGCAGAATTCGGCAACACAGTCATAAAACTGTTCTGTCTTACCATGCTCACAAAGCAGTTGTAAAAAAGACAGAATGTGTGTGTTTATTTTACCCTCAAAAGCCTGTGCCAGCGCGGCTGTGCGTTCACTTTTGGGTATGCTGGGTGTTGATAAAAATTGCAAATATTCAGGGCTTTCACAAAAAACGCTCTCTGCAGTTTTTAGCCCTGTATAAAATTCTTCAACAGAATTTTCTTCGCGCGCCAACATAAACAGCGCCTCGGCATAATTATTACCTGTTGCTGTCATTATTCGTCACCTATTTTGTTAATGAAATCATCGATAAGCGCCTTATGGTCTTCGACATTAATCTCACGCTCTAACATTTTTTCAGCAAGGGCGGTAGAAACGTCTATTATCTGCGCTTTTATAGTCTCTTGCGCACGTTCTTTTTGTAGTTTGGCATCGACCTCTGCCTGACGGATAATTCCGTCTGCGGCACTTCTTGCATCCTCAATAATTTTATCTCCGCGAACACTTGCGGCATCTGCCGCTTCTTTTACAATGTTTTCGGCTTCCTGCTTTGCGTTTGCAAGACGCGCGGTAAGTTCGGCATCTTTTGCTTTTGCGCTTGTGTTTGCAGTTTCAGCATCGCTGTACTGTGTGTCAATCTCGGCGCGGCGAGCCTCTAACATTTTTGTAACGGGTTTGTACAAAAACTTTTTAAGCAGTAAAAACAAAATTGTAAGGTTTGCAAGGGATATGAGTATCTGCCATAAGTTTACGGATATAATACCCAGATTTTGCATTTAATGTTCCCCCGAAGTGATTACATTGCTGATTTTA
>CAYOVQ010000168.1:0-1920 GCA_964407485.1 uncultured Ruminococcus sp. | reverse complement strand
ATTTTTTTGAAATGATGGCTATTTATAATATTGATTTTTGGATAAAAAAATAGTATAATTATTTTTAAAGGGAGGAGTCAAAATGAAAAAAATAGTTTGCATTTTGCTTGTATTTGTGTTGACCACAACGATGCTTTGCGGTTGTAACAATCAAGGGGAAGCACAATCAAATATTTCTGATGAAGTTATTATCATTGAAGAAGAGGTTGTGTATGAGGGCGGTTCGGTATCTACCGACAGCACCGATGAAAATTTAATGTCATCAAATAATAATTCATTATCAGGTGAAAGCGAAGTGCCAAGTAATACAACTATCGTCAGCAACACTGATTGCAGTCACAAATATAACGAAACAATAAAACAATCGGCTGAACTTTTTAAGGTCGGTGTAAAAAGTTATACCTGCGCTAATTGCGGGGATTCCTATGAAAAGACATTTCCTTTAGAGAAAATAAAAATACTGTCAATAAGCAACAGTTATGGTAAAAATGCTTTGTGGGAACTTTATTCTATCTGCAAGCAAGAGGGAGTTAAAGAAATTGATATTGCTGTGATGTATATCGCAGGTTGTTCTATTGATGCTCATTGGGAAAATATTCAAAACAATAATGCCGTATATGAAGTATTTAGAAATAATAACGGCAGTTGGGAGTCAACTGTTAATCGCACCGTCGAAGAACTTTTAAGCGAAGGCGATTGGGATATTATTACGACACAAAACAGTTCGGGATTGTCAGGCAAAACAGATGGTTTCAAAAACCTTAACAATGTGGTGAATTATATTAAAGACAAATGTCCCAACTCTAAAATTTTGTGGCATATGATTTGGGCATATCAAAACGGTTCAAAATGGTTGGATACAACATACAATAATGATGAGAACTTTATGTATAAAAAAATAGTTGAATGTGTAAAGAGTGAGGTTGAGCCTAAAATAGAGTATATTGTTCCTGTGGGCGCTGCTATTATGAATGCACGTACTTCTTCTCTTAAAGACGATGTTCATCTTGATGACGGCTCGCATTTAAGTGAAGATTTTGGTTACTATGTTGCGGCATATACGTGGTATTGTTATATCACAGGCCAGTCGCCTTATGATACGGCATTTGCCGCGGGCAGTATTATTTCGGGTGACAAGTTAAACATTGTGCTCGAATCGGCAAAAAATGCGTTAGAGAATCCATATCAGATAACGCAGTCTTATTACACAAATTAAAACTACAAATATTCACTGTATGAATGGTGGAATGATGATGAAAAACAACTTAAAATGGGGTAACTTATTAATTGTTTGTTTTACGGTTATATTTGCTTTGGTGCTGATAGGTTGCACTGAAAAAGGCGGACTTGATAATTTAAGTTCTGACATTTCTGGTGCCGTATCGGGTGGGAAAGAAAATGTCGTAAACGACGGCATAGAATTGCCCGACGTAGAATTTGATTTGTCAGAGCAAACAGAAAACAACCAAAGCAATAATACAAGTCAAGAGGATTACAGTGAAACATCTTCTGTAACACAAGAAGATGAAAATGGAGAAACTTCTTCATCACACGATACCCTCGAAAAAGAAACTTCATCGTCAGACCAAAGCGGAGAAGACACATCATATGAAGATACAGGTCTTCCGTCAGAAAATGAAGATGGCGGCATTGAATTGCCAATGGACGAGTGGTAAAAATTAAAATTTATAACATAAAAGTAAGAACTTCGGGTACACCCGAAGTTCTTACTTTTATTGATTTTTCATAAAATCTATTGTAAACTGTATGTTTTCTTGTTGGTAGGGCTTTATATCCTGATATTGTTTTGCGAGTTGTTTGAAGTAGTCGGCGTAGGGTCCTGTTTGCTCGTTTTCAAGATAATTTTTAATTGCAGCCTTGCGCTGTTCTTGTGTGGTGGTAAAATCATCCTCTAATATA
>CAYOVQ010000167.1:0-1927 GCA_964407485.1 uncultured Ruminococcus sp. | reverse complement strand
GCTTCTTTGACCAAAAGGGTATGCATATGCAGTTTAACGTTGTAAGCCGTGAAACTCTTCGCGATGCGCAAAAGAACCCTGAAAAATATAAATCTCTGGTCGTTCGTGTTGCGGGCTACAGCGCGCTGTTTACAACCCTTTCACGTTCGCTTCAAGATGACATTATCGCGCGTACTGAACAGGGAGGTTTTTAAAGTTGGATAACCTTTCTGTAAGGGGAAGAATTTTTGACATACAGCGTTTTTCTACCCACGACGGACCTGGTATTCGCACGATAGTCTTTTTAAAAGGCTGTGCGCTTCGTTGCCGTTGGTGTTGCAATCCCGAATCACAGTCCTATGAGATTGAGACGATGATGCAAAACGGAAAGCCAAAGGTAATGGGACGCGACGTTACGGTCGAAGAGGTTTTGCGCGAGGTTTTGCAAGACAGACCATATTACAACCGTTCGGGCGGTGGTGTGACGCTTTCGGGCGGCGAGAGCCTTTTGCAACCCGACTTTGCGGTAGCGCTGCTTAAAGCATGTAAAGACAACGGCATAAATACTGCTATCGAAACTACAGGTTTTGCAAACGCTGATACAATAAAAAGATTTTTACCCTATCTTGATACAGTGCTTATGGATATCAAGCACATAAATTCAGACAAGCATAAAGAATTTACTACTCAACCAAACGAGCGAATTCTTGAAAATGCCAAACTTATAGCAAGTGAAGCAAAAAAACTTATTATTCGCGTGCCTGTTATACCAACGTTTAACGACACGGTAGCCGAAATTGCAGAGATTGCCGCATTTGCGTCAAGTCTGCCGAAAGTTGATGAAATTCACCTGCTTCCGTATCACAGTATGGGTCGTGACAAATATACAGGACTCGGTCGTGAATATGGCATGGGAGATATAAAATCCCCGACAAATGAACTAATGAGCGTTTTGGTGCAAACAGCAGAGCAGTTTGGACTGACGGCGCATATAGGAGGTTAGAAAATGCAATTTGATAACGACAAGGCTCGTATTATACAAGAACTTGTCCCAGGCAAGCAGATAACTTTGGCTCACATAATTGCAAACCCCGACGATATACTTTATAAAAAGTTAGGTCTTGACCCCGCCGAAGAGCACAAGGGCGCTATCGGTATTCTTACGGTATCGCCTAGTGAAACAGCAATTATAGCGGGTGATATAGCGATTAAATCATCGGGCGCTACTCTGGGATTTGTAGACCGCTTCAGCGGCACGGTTATTCTTACGGGTACGGTCTCAGAGGTTGAGGCGTCGCTTACGGCGATAACCGACTATGTGCAAAACAAGTTAGGCTTTACTGTTTGTGAAGTGACCAAAACCTGATGAAAAAACTGATACTTATGGGGCGCAGCGGTGTTGGTAAAACAACCCTTACCCAAGCGCTTAAAGGTGAAAAAACACAATACAAAAAAACACAGTATATAGATTACGGTGATTTTTTAATTGATACACCCGGTGAATATGCCGAAAATCACGACCTCGGCGCCGCGCTTTGCCTTTATGCTTACGAAGCGGATGTTGTGGCATTGCTTATAGCGGCGGACGAACAGTATTCACTTTTTCCGCCCAATATTACCTGTATGGTAAATCGCGAGGTTATAGGAATTGTAACCAAGTGTAACAAGGCGGACCCCGCCAGAGCGGAGAGGTGGTTGCGGCTTTCGGGTTGTGAAACGGTTTATGCAGTGGACTCAAAAACAGGAAAAGGCATAAACCAAGTGCTTGAACATCTCAAAAACCACAAAAAACAAGAAAAATAACAGAAAAAACCAAAAAAATTACCTTTTTTGTGTTGACTTTACCGCTGTTTAGTGGTATTATAAAATAAACAAATAGCAAAAATTCAAAATTAAGGAGAAATAACTATGGTAAACGAGTATGAAATCAAAAAGCAAATATGCGACA
>CAYOVQ010000166.1:0-1986 GCA_964407485.1 uncultured Ruminococcus sp. | reverse complement strand
TTATTCAAATTCTATTGTACCAACTGGCTTTGGTGTGATGTCCATAAGCACGCGGCTGATGCCCTTGACTTCGCTTGTAATACGGGCGGTAATGTGGTGCAACAGCGCATATGGTATCTCTTCAATAGTGGCGGTCATAGCGTCGGTTGTGTTTACCGCGCGGATAATCGCGCACCATCCGTCAAGACGTTTGCCATCGATAACTCCGACTGCCGTCATATCGGGAATTGCGATAAAATACTGCCATACTTTGCCTGCGAGTCCGTTTTTGTCAAATTCTTCACGCAGAATTGCGTCTGCTTCGCGCAACGCGTGAAGTCGGTCACGTGTAATAGCGCCAAGACAACGAACACCAAGACCTGGGCCTGGGAAGGGTTGACGGTAAACCATACCATGTGGCAGACCTAATGCCTCGCCTACAACGCGAACCTCATCCTTATAAAGCAGTTTTACAGGCTCTACAAGTTCCATTTCCATATCTTCGGGCAGCCCGCCTACATTGTGGTGAGCCTTAACACCGTCAGACTCTAATATATCGGGGTAAATTGTGCCTTGAGCCAAGAAACTGATGCCGTCAAGTTTTGCGGCTTCTTCATCAAACACCTTGATAAACTCGCCGCCGATAATCTTTCTTTTCTTTTCAGGGTCACTCACACCTGCAAGCAGGTCGAGAAAACGGTCGGTAGCGTCAATATAAATAAGGTTGGCGTCAAGTTCTTTACCAAAGACCTCGATAACCTGCTCACTTTCGCCCTTGCGCATAAGACCGTGGTTTACGTGAACGCAAACCAGTTGCTTGCCGATAGCCTTAATAAGCAAAGCCGCTACAACCGAACTGTCTACACCGCCCGAAAGAGCAAGCAGTACCTTTTTGTCGCCAACTTGTGCGCGAACTTCAGCAATCTGTTCTTCAATAAATTTATTTGCGAGTTCTATAGTGGTAATTCTTTCCATAGAATCTGGTCTTACATTTGAATTCATATGTATTCATCCTCTCTTTCATCACTCAAAGCAATAATCTGTTTAAATGCCGCCCACAGCATCGCAAAACACGGTGCTGTGGGCAAGTTTACTCGAATTTAGTTTGTGTAGTTATCAAAATAACCCTGAACCAAAACTACAGGTGTACCCTTATCTCCTGAACCGCTGGTCAGGTCGCAAAGTGATCCGATAAGGTCGGTAAGTTGACGGGGTGTTGTACCCTGAGCCGCCATATTACCTACAAGGCTGCCGCCTTTTGCCTTGATGCTTGCAGAAATAGCCTCTTTTAAAGCGTCGCCGCTTAAATCTTTAAAGTCATTATCTGCAAGATATTTAAGTTTAAGTTCGTTAGGTGTACCAATAAGACCGTCGGTAAACGCGGGGGATACAACAGGGTCGGCAAGTTCCCAAATTTTACCCTGTGGGTCTTTAAACGCGCCGTCGCCGTAAACCATAACCTCTACGTGTTTGCCAGTAGCGGCAAGAACACGGGACTGTACATCAAGAACCAAATCTTTACACTCTTTCGGGAATAGTTTGATTGTTTCTTCGGTAGATTTGTTAGAACCCAAAAGACCGTACTTTTCGTTATATCCACTGCCGTCGATAGATGCGTTCATAATATCATCAAGACCGCAAACCACTTTAGCGCCTGCTTCTTTAAGAAGACGCTTTGTACGTGCGCGGGTGTGGATATCACAAGTGAGTACACAGTCGGTGTAATCAAGTATAGCCTTGGGCTGATTAGCAAATATAATTTCAACCTCGGCGCCCATTTCTTTGATAAGGTCGCCGTAGTACTGAACATAGTCAACGCCTGTGAATTCAAGTTTTTGAACGCCAAAAACTTCACGGTAGCGTTCAAGTGACAAAACATCGCTGTAAGGATTAATGCCTGCGGCATCAATTAAATCATAGGTGGCAAGTGAGTTGCCAACCTCATCAGAAGGATAACTGAGCATAAGAACTATCTTTTTAGCGCCCTTTGCTATACCGCGAAGACAT
>CAYOVQ010000165.1:0-2047 GCA_964407485.1 uncultured Ruminococcus sp. | reverse complement strand
TTGGTGTAATCGTGACCGTTTCGTTATAAGAATATTCCAAATCCAGATTTCTGCCAAAATAATGATCTTTTGTTTTATAAGTTACCGCCGTACACATATATACTCCTTTATTTGTATTACTATTCCTATATACCCACCTTATTATACGTTCTTTTACACAAACGTAATTAGTTTGTATAGAAAAAATTTTTTCCAAATACTTTATGAAGCATATCAAAAAAATTTTTACGCAAACTAACAAAAAGGAGTGATAATATGCACACAAATGAACTTGTTAAAAACACACTTGACGAGATACCCCAAGCAAATGCAAATGCCAAAAGAATTGTCGGTCTTGTAAAGCAAAGCGGCAGGGTTACAGGATATAAATTATCTGACGAAAGTATTGTTTCAAAGAGTGATGCCGTGGCAATGGCAAAGCGGGGCGAGATTGCAGGCGTTGGCATTGCGCACCGCAACACCAAAGAATATTTAAAATCGATCCCCGACGGTAGTGAAAACAACAATTTAGGCAACCTGCCATCAGTTTCTATGAAATAAAAAATCCCCCAAGGTGTTGAAACTTGACAGATTTTTAATTTCAATCACAAAATCACTACCTTAATAATTTTTAAGTTCTTGCTTTACATCCTCTAAAAACTGCGTCCAAGCAGCCTCGTTATCTACAAAATATTTAGGACATTCCTTGCCTGTTATGTCGTAATGTCTTATGACGTCTTTGGCTTTAAGACCTGAATTATCGCATAACCACGCTGTTAACTTTACAAGCGACTGATATGTAGCGTCATTAAATTTACCGCTGTCATCGGGATGGCAAACCTCGATAGAAATAGTATCAAGATTGCGGTTGTTGCTGGCGGCTGATTTTTCATCAAGCGGTACGCATTGTATTACCTCGCCGTCAAGACCTATTACAAAATGAGAGCAGACATCGGTATTGATTTTGTTAAAATAATCGCGGTTGTTTTGCGCGGTTGACGCTGGATTACCCGTATAGTGAATTACTATATTATTTATTTCTACAAGTTTAACACCTGTTCTGGCATAGCCTAAATTTATAAGTTTTACATCCACGTAATCGGGGGCGGTAAGGCTTTTTGCATTGAGTTGTTTTGCGGGTAATTTTCCGCCGTTTTTATAAATTATAAAACCCAGTACACCGCCTGTAATCAATGCCGCTGATATTAAAAATATAATAATTGCCCTTATAATTTTTTTGTGCTTTATTTTGCGTTTTAACATTAATCTGTCAAGATTGCTTATCTTAAATTCATTCATAGTTTTTCCTATTTTATAATATCGAATATAATTTTTGCTTTAAAAAGGTCACCGTCGGTTTCTATTTCAAAAATGCCGTTTTGCAGTTCGGTAAGGCTTTTTGCGATAGAAAGCCCCAGCCCGCTGCCCTCGGTATTACGCGAACGGTCACCGCGAACAAATCGCTCGGTTAATTCTTCTCCCGAAATATTAAGCGGTATGTTTGAAATATTTTTAAACATTATAACAGCCCGATTTTCCACGTTTGTCATATCAATATAAACTCGGGTGCCGCCCATTGCGTATTTGCAAATATTGTTAAGCAAATTATCAAACACGCGCCACAAGCGTCTGCCGTCTGCCATGATATATATTTCATTATCGGGTAATGATTGTATTACCTGCAGATTTTTATCTTCAAGTTTTTGTGAAAATTCACCCACCGCTTGATTAATAAGTAATGAAAGATTGCACTTTGTAAGTTCTACAGACATGTTGCCCGTAGATGCCTTTGATGCCTCTACCAAATCTTCAATCAACTTTTTAAGACGGTTTGACTGACGGTCTAAAACCTCGATATATTCGTTGATTTTCTCATTGTTGCAATCTTCTTTTTTTATCAAATCAACGTAATTAACTATTGAGGTAAGCGGTGTTTTTATATCGTGCGAAACGTTGGTTATAAGCTCGGTTTTAAAACGCTCGCTTTTCATTTTGTCGTCAATTGCAGTCTGCAAGCCGTGATTTATGTTGTTAAGACTTTCTGCAAAATCCTTAATATCGCCAAACA
>CAYOVQ010000164.1:0-2090 GCA_964407485.1 uncultured Ruminococcus sp. | reverse complement strand
CTATTTTATGAAAAGCCTCCGCCTGAGCCACGGCGCTGACATACTTTACCGATAGGCTGTGCAAATCGCCCGATGAACGATTAACCTCGGCAAGACGAGTACGCACCATAAGTCCATATACGGCGTCTCCAACAAAAGCTAAAACCGATGGGCTTAATAAGTTTACATTATCCATAAATCCAAACCTTAATCCACAAAATCAAACTCGACATCATAAACGCTAACGGTGTCGCCCTCTTGAACGCCTGCTTTACGCAAAGCATCAATAATACCTGTCTGACGCATAACGCGTTCAAAGTATTGAAGTGATTCGTAATCGTCGGGATCTACCGTATTCATAACATCCATAATCCACGGCGCATCCTCAACAAAATAAACTCCGTCGCAAACGCGGATATTAAACGTGCGCTTTTTGTCTGCGGTCAAATCAATCTGCGGTTTAGGCTCTGCCTCATATACCTTGATAGCGGGCAACTTATCAAGTTGGGCCGCTACATAATTGATAACGTCACCAGTACCCTCGGCAATAGCCGCCATAACAGGAAAGAACTTATAACCCTTGTCTTCAAAATATTTTGCGATTTTTTCGACATCTTCCTCTTCACAAAGGTCACACTTGTTGCCCACAACCACCTGCGGACGCCCGACAAGTTCTTCACTAAAAGCAGAAAGTTCTGCATTTATCTTTTCAAAATCGTCTATTGGGTCACGTCCTTCGCTACCCGAAACGTCAATTACGTGAACAAGCATACGGCAACGCTCGACGTGACGCAAAAACTCGTGACCGAGTCCTATACCCTCACTTGCGCCCTCGATAAGACCGGGTATATCCGCCATAACAAACGAACTGCCCTCGCCCATTCTTATAACTCCAAGCACTGGGGTCAAGGTTGTAAAATGATAGTTGGCGATATTTGGCTTTGCCTCGCTTACAACCGATAAAAATGTAGACTTGCCTACGTTAGGAAATCCGATAAGACCTACATCGGCAAGCAGTTTAAGTTCAAGCGTTACGTCAAGTTCTTCACCAGGGTTGCCGTTTTTTGCAAAACGGGGTATCTGACGGGTAGAGGTTGCAAAATGGGTATTGCCCCAGCCGCCGTTGCCGCCCTTTGCTATAATCACAGGCTCGTTATCCGAAAGGTCGGCTATAATTCTGCCTGTTTCGGTCTCTTTTACAACCGTTCCGCGCGGAACCTTAATAAGCAACGCGGGCGCTTTTTTGCCGCTGCAACGTCCTGCTTTACCGTTCTCGCCGTTTTCAGCGCAATATTTACGTTTGTAACGAAAATCGGCAAGGGTAGAAAGATTGTCATCCACCTGAAAAACAATATCTCCGCCGCGACCGCCGTCACCGCCGTCAGGGCCGCCTGCGGCTACGTATTTTTCACGGTGAAAGGATACCGCGCCATTGCCGCCTGCGCCTGCTTTTAAATGTATATTTGCTATATCTACAAACATTTTTATCTCCTAAAATCAAGAAGTATATGTTCTATTATTCTTCCTCAAATTCTTCAAAATCCTCAAAATCTTCAAAGTCTTCTTCGCCAAAATCCATCTGCGCGTTTACTACGTTTTCGTAAAGCGACTGTGCAATTTCGATATCGCTTTCGTCTACATAAATTTCCTGCGCGTTAAAGCCGCCGCCAAATACTATCTGCATAGCGTCGTCGCTTTCATCACAGGTAAAACGAATATTGTTGTCACGAAGAACGTCTTTATAAATCTCTGCTGCCACAACATTGTCAACCGAAGCCGCCAACACGGGCTTTTTAATAATAAGCGCCTCTGCCGCCGCTTGCTCTGCAGCGCGTTGTTCGGCTTCTTTTAGTTCTTGCTCATAAATTTCAAACGTTTTAAGTTCGGCGCCGCACAATGCGCAAATATCAGCATCGTTGTCGCATTCAAAACCGCATACATGACATTTTTTCATAGTATCACCTTTTTGATAAAATTTTGAATAGATTAAAAAAACCGAGCGACCGCACCTTTTTAAAAGTTCGCCGCTCGGTTTAAATTTTAAAATACTTACTGTTCCACAGCGTAGATGCTAACCTGCTTGCGGTCTCTGCCTACGCGCTCAAACTTAA
>CAYOVQ010000163.1:0-2108 GCA_964407485.1 uncultured Ruminococcus sp. | reverse complement strand
TTAGTGGTGCTCCACAATATATTCCGTCAGTCACAAAGAACGGTACAACACGTACTCATACAGTATATCATTTTGTCAAATTTCTGTCAAGGAATTTTGGTGAATTTTGTCGTAAAAAAATCACCAAAAATTATACTAAAATTAAGCCTTTGTTTCACAATAAATACAACGGTAAACTTTACCATCTTTATCGGTAAGTTTAAAAATATGGTCAAGTTCCTGCTCGCAAGAAGTAATACAACGCGGATTTTTGCATTTAATTACATTTGTCAGTGTTTCGGGCATATCAATACTGCGTTTTTCAACCAAGATGCCGCCTTTAATAATATTAACGGTAGCATCTGGATCAACAAAACCAATAACATCAAAATCCACGGGGATATCTGCATCAATTTTGATAATATCCTTTTTTCCCATTTTACGACTGTTTACATTCTTAATAAGCGCAATAGACGCATCAAGCGAGGCAAGGTCTAAAAGTTCATAAAGTTTCATACCGAGTCCGACGGTTATATGGTCAATAACAACACCGTTTTGAATTGAATCTATGTTCATATTGTTCCAGCCTCCTCGAGAAGTTTAAGAATAAGCGCCATACGCATATATTTGCCGTTTAACACCTGTTTAAAATAGCAAGCGCGAGGGTCATCATCTATTGCGACGCTTATTTCATTAACTCGCGGCAACGGATGAAGTATAGATAAATCCGCCTTTGCGTTTTTTAGTTTATCAGGGGTAAGAATGTAACTGTCTTTAAGGCGCAAATAATCTTCCTCATTAAAGAAACGTTCTCGCTGAACACGTGTCATATAAAGTATGTCAAGGCTTGGCATTGCAGCCTCTAAATCAGTAGTCTGTGTATAAGGAATGTTTTTCTTTACAAGAACATCCTTTTTAACATAACTTGGTAGTTTTAATTCCTCCGGTGAAATTAATACAATATTGATATTTTTATATCTGCTTAACGCATTAATAAGCGAGTGTACCGTTCTGCCAAACTTTAAATCGCCGCAAAAACCAACAGTAAGATTATTAAAACTTCCCTTTTCGCGACGTATTGTAAGCAGGTCGGCAAGTGTCTGAGTCGGATGGCAATGACCACCGTCACCCGCATTGATTACTGGCACCGATGCGTTGTATGCCGCAACCAAAGCCGCGCCTTCTTTTGGGTGGCGCATAGCGATAATATCGGCATAACAACTTACGGTCTTTGCCGTGTCGGCAATACTTTCACCTTTTGCCGCTGACGAACTGTTTGATTCTGAAAAACCAAGTACATTACCGCCAAGTTCGTACATAGCCGCCTCAAAACTGAGTCTCGTTCTGGTAGACGGTTCAAAAAACAAAGTAGCTAACTTCTTACCGTCGCAGATATGTGCATATTTTTTAGGATTGTCAATTATATCAAGCGCGGTGGCGATAAGTTCTTCAAGTTCATCAACAGTTAAATCCAAAATATCAATAATGCTACTCATTTTTATCTCCTTTAAAGAAGTTAATTATTCTTTTGCGCCGTTTATTGCAAGATAGTTCTTTATACGGTCAACATTTTCACGATTTGCAGGGTCTTCTTCAAGATATTCAATAATATCATACACATCGACAACCGAATATACGGGGAAACCGAATTCCTCGCCAACCTCTGCCATAGCAGATTTTTCGGTCTGACCTTTTTCCTTGCGGTCTACCATAACAAAGGTTGCGGCAACCTTTGTGCCATTTAAACCTGAAAGTATTGACATACTCTCACGAATTGCGGTACCAGCGGTAATTACATCTTCGACAATAACGATTTCTTCGCCCTCTTGCGGTTTGTAGCCTACAAAAACACCGCCTTCGCCGTGGTCCTTTTCTTCTTTACGGTTAAAGAAGAAAGGTACGTCAAGACCCTCTTTTGAAAGTGCGCAAGCAACAGATACCGCAATAGGAATACCCTTGTATGCAGGTCCGTAAAGAACTGTACGTTTATTACCCACCTTTTCAAAATAAGCCTTTGCGTAAAATTCACCAAGTTTTGAAATCTGGTCGCCTGTTTTAATGTCGCCTGCGTTTATAAAGTAAGGAATTTTTCTACCACTTTTAGCAGTAAAATCACCGAATTTTAAAAC
>CAYOVQ010000162.1:0-2160 GCA_964407485.1 uncultured Ruminococcus sp. | reverse complement strand
GCATTATTATAGGCAAGGGCGGCGAGATGTTAAAACGCATCGGCACTTATGCGCGCAAAGATATTGAAAATTTCTTTGGTATTAAAGCGTCGGTTAAACTTTGGGTAAAGGTTAAAGAGGATTGGCGCAACCGCCAAGGACTTATACATACTTTTGGTTTGGATAACCTTAATTAACTTAAATTACCTACAATAATTTTAATATCCAACCGCCACAATAATTTTGTGGAGGTTAGATATTATGGAACAAAACAAATCATGGCTTAAATTTATAATCACAGGTAAACCCAAAGATTATTTAATTTATAAAGAAAACTTGCAAAAGCAGCACATAAACGGAGGCGAGGGGAGTGCGCATTACGACGGATGGCCTTGTAATCAAAGAAACGACTATAAGGGATAACGACCGTATGATTACTGTAATAACACGTGATATGGGTGTTATTACCGCCTTTGTAAGAGGGGTTAAAAGTTTTAAAAGTAAGCGTGGCTCCGCCACCAGTTTGCTTAGTTTTTCAAACTTTAATCTCGAATCAAAAGGCGATACATATACAGTACTCGAAGCCGCAGTAAACAAAATGTTTTTTGGCGCAGGCAGTGATATCGTTACTCTCACAATAGCGCAATACTTTTGTGAACTTTGCAATATTTTGCGTCCTGTAGAGCATGAGTCTGAAGAATTTTTAAGGTTAATTTTAAATTCTTTGCATTTTCTCACCGAAAATAAGCGCCCACCCGAACTAATTAAGGCCATTACCGAACTGCGCGTGGCTGTAATTGCAGGTTATGCGCCAAATCTTATCGCCTGCAACGGCTGCGGTAAATTCGAAGCGTCGGTTATGTATTTTAAACTTGATGACGGCACGCTCTATTGTGACGATTGCCGCAAAGAAAACTGTGTTTCAGTGACCCTTACCGTACTGCAAGCAATGAGACATATAGTTTATTCAAAGTTTGAGCAGCTTTACTCTTTCCAAATACCCGAAAGTGCGGCAAAAGAACTTTCAAAACTATGCGAAAGATACGTTACATATCAAACCGAACATAAATTTACTACTTTAGAATTCTTAAGAGGAATTATATAAATGAAATATGATATTTTAAAACATGCAAAAACGCTTGAACTTGATGCTGTTTTACAAAAATTAGCAGGTGAGTGCGCAAGCGTTGATGCACACAACAATGCGTCGGCAATTGTTCCTGATACAGATATCAATATTGTAAAACGCAATTTAGCCGAAACTGAATCGGCTTATATACTTATTTCAAAATATACATCGCCATCGTTTGGCGGTACTACCAATATAAAGTCACCACTGTCGCGTGCGGCATTAGGCGCTACGCTTACAGCAGGTGAACTGCTTAAAATAGCTAGTGTACTTCGCGTTATACGCTCTGTGCGCTCTTGGCGCGATAATTCATCGGCAGAACGCGAGACTGCGATTGATTATTTGTTTAATGCATTAGTGCCAAATAAGTTTTTAGAAGAAAAAATCGCTTTTTGTATAAAATCAGAGGACGAAATTGCTGATACCGCTTCAAGTACGCTTTGTGATATCCGCCGTAAAATCACCTCAAAAGGCGCTAAAATTCGCGAAAATCTTGATAAAATAGTACGCGGACAGCTGTCAAAATATTTGCAAGATGCGATTATTACTCAACGCGACGGTAGATTTGTTGTTCCCTTAAAAGCCGAGCACAAGGGTGAAATTTCGGGCATTATTCACGACACGTCTTCAAGTGGTTCGACGCTGTTTATCGAACCTATGTCGGTTGTAGAAACCAACAACGAAATACGTGTTTTAAAATCTAAAGAAGCCGATGAAATCAACCGCATATTAGCCGAGTTATCGGCGCTTTGTTCTGACTTTGCAGACAGTATCAAACAGTCGTATAACGCGCTCGTTGAACTTGATTTAATCTTTGCAAAGGCTAAACTTGCATACAAAATGGGCGCAATAGTGCCAAAAATTAACGACAAGGGTTTTGTTTATCTAAAAAGAGCCAGACACCCGCTTATAAATCAAAAGGTAGTAGTGCCAATTACAGTGACACTTGGCGGTGATTATGACACTTTGATTATCACGGGTCCAAACACCGGCGGTAAAACCGTTGCGCTAAAAACATCGGGTCTTATGTGCCTGATGGCTATGTGCGGACT
>CAYOVQ010000161.1:0-2194 GCA_964407485.1 uncultured Ruminococcus sp. | reverse complement strand
ATGCCGAGCAGGTTAAAAACAGCGGCGGTCTTTGCATTATAGGCACCGAACGTCACGACTCGCGCCGTATAGATAACCAGTTGCGCGGACGTGCAGGTCGTCAGGGCGACCCAGGTAGCACCAAGTTTTACATCTCGCTCGAAGATGACCTTATGCGTCTTTACGGCGGCGAGCGCATTGCTGGCATTATGAGTACTATGAATATTGACGAAAATATGCCGCTTGAAAGCGGTATGCTTTCTAAAACCATCGAAGGCGCTCAAAAACGCAAAGAGGGTATGAACTTTGCTTCGCGTAAGAACGTGCTTGAATATGACGACGTTATGAACAAGCAGCGCGAACTTATATACAATCAGCGCAACCGCGTGCTTGACGGTGAAAATATTAAGGAAACCGTACTTAAAATGATTGACGACACGGTTGATGTTTACACCGGTATATATCTTAACGGTGAAGAACGCGAAGAATGGGATATTAAAGGACTGCGCGAACACTTTAACGGTTGGATAACCGACAATGATGATATGCAGTTCACCACCGAAAAACTCTGCCAGACCGAGCCGCAGGAAATTGCACAACTGTTAAAGGAAAAAGCGCATCAAAAATATGAAGAGCGCGAGGCAGAATTTGGCTCTACCGTTATGCGTGAGGTTGAGCGTGTTGTATTGTTGCGTTCAGTAGACAGTAACTGGATGGACCATATCGATGCTATGGACCAGTTGCGTCAGGGCATCGGTCTTCGCGGATACGGTCAGCACAATCCCGTTGTAGAATACCGTAACGAAAGTTATGATATGTTCTCGGCTATGACCGACGCTATACGCGAACAGACCGCAAAACTTGCGCTTTCTGTAAGGGTTCGCAAAAATGAAGAGGTTAAACGCGAAAAGGTAGCCGAAGAAACCGTTGCCGGTGACAACAAGCCCCTCACCGTTCGCGGTAAGGGTGTTGTAAGCAAAAATGCTTTGTGCCCTTGTGGCAGTGGTAAAAAATACAAACGTTGCTGCGGTAAGGATGAGGAATAAATGAGCAAATTAAAAAAAGCGCTCAAACTTTTTATCACTTTTTTCAAAATCGGTGCGTTTACATTTGGTGGCGGTTATGCAATGATACCACTGATACAACACGAAGTAAGCGAAAAGAATAACTGGATAACCGACGAAGACATTTTAGAAATTATCGCTATAGCAGAATCTACCCCAGGACCTATCGCGATAAACTCTGCTACCTTTGTTGGTTATAAGGTTTGCGGCGTTTTGGGTTCTTTTGCGGCAACCTTTGGTGTAGTATTGCCCTCGTTTATAATTATTTTGGCTATATCCTTTGTTCTTAATGCTTTTCAAAGCCTGCGTGCCGTACAATATGCTTTTATGGGCATAAGAGCCGGTGTTTTGGCTCTGGTGCTTAAAGCGCTTGTAACTATGTTTAAAAAATGTCCTAAAGGTTGGATATCTTACACCGTTATGGCAATTGCCGCGTTGGTTGGCATCTTTACAGATATAAATGTATTTTTAATAATAATCGCATCTGCCCTGTTTGGTCTTGTTACCTATTCTGTTTTAAGCAGGAGGGCTGACAAATGATATTTTTAGAACTTTTTTGGACATTTTTTAAGATAGGCGCGTTCACCTTTGGCGGCGGTTATGCAATGCTACCGCTTATACAAGAACAGGTTGTAATGCACGGCTGGCTTACCGAAGAAGCGATAGTCAACTTTATCGCTGTAAGCGAAAGCACACCGGGACCTTTTGCAATAAATATTGCAACCTACGTTGGATCACAGGTCGGCGGCACATATGATAGCAGTGTGCTATTTGCGATTTTAGGCTCTGCCTGTGCTACGCTTGGTGTTGTACTGCCCTCGTTTATAGTTATTTTGCTTGTAGCAAAATTTTATCAACAATTTAAAAACAGCCATACAGTATCAGGTCTTATGACAGGTTTAAAGCCTGCCGCAATAGGTCTTATTGCTTCGGCGGTTGTATCTATGGCGATTACAGTATTTATACCAAACGGTTTTAGCACATCGATATTTAAGAGCGCCGAACTTTATATTTCTGCGGCAATATTTGCCCTTTGCGCCGCATTAGCATTCGTTAAAAAGAAAAAAGTTCCGCCCGTGCTTATAATCTGCATAGCCGCAGTTTTAGGTATCGTCACCGGTTACGCATTCAATCTTTAAATTAAAAATAAA
>CAYOVQ010000160.1:0-2254 GCA_964407485.1 uncultured Ruminococcus sp. | reverse complement strand
GGTATTACTTCAAGAGCCGACCGACAGGTATCGGGTGAAATTGATATTCGCGGTATGGCAACCGATGAAGCGTTGTTAGAGCTTGATAAATACATCGATGAGGCGGTTTTAGCGGGGATTGGTACAATTACCATTATTCACGGAAAAGGCACGGGAACGTTGCGTAAAAATGTGCAAGCACATCTGCGCCACCATCGCAACATAAAAACCTTCCGCGTAGGACTTTTTGGCGAGGGTGAAAATGGTGTCACAATAGCGGAAATAGCAGATTAATTTTTTAGGAGTAAGTATATATGTCTTGGTACGACGAAGCAATATTTTATCACATTTATCCCTTGGGTATGGCAGGTGCGCCGAGAGTTAACGATTACTCTGAACCAGTAGAGCGACTTAATAAACTGTTGCCGTGGATTTCTCACATAAAAAACATAGGTTGCAATGCAATTTATATAGGACCATTGTTTGAATCGGTGGGTCACGGCTATGAAACAACAGATTACAAAAAATTAGACAGCCGCCTTGGTACAAACGAAACGCTCAAAAACTTTGTGATAGAGTGTCACTCGCAGGGAATAAAGGTGATTTTTGATGGTGTTTTCAACCACACAGGTCGCGATTTCTTTGCTTTTAAGGATATAAAAGAAAACCGCGAAAACTCAAAATATAAAGACTGGTATTGCAATGTGAATTTCTATGGTAATAACCAATATAACGACGGATTTTCTTATGAAAATTGGGGCGGCTATGACCTGCTTGCAAAACTAAATCAAAAAAATCCCGAGGTTAAAAATTATATTTGTGATGTAATCAGATATTGGGTAGACGAATTTGACGTTGACGGCATTCGTCTTGATGCGGCAGACGTGTTAGATTTTGACTTTATGAAAGAACTGCGCCGCACCGCAAATCAGGTTAAACCTGAATTCTGGCTTATGGGCGAGGTAATCCACGGCGATTATATCCGCTGGGCAAATACCGAGACACTCCATTCGGTTACCAATTATCATCTGCACAAGGCGCTGTATTCAGGTCATAATGACCACAACTATTTTGAAATTGCGCACACCGTAAAGCGCCTTTATGAAATGGGCGGCAGTAAAGTAGACGGACTAAAACTTTACAACTTTGCAGATAATCATGACGTAGAGCGTATTATGTCAAAACTCAATCCCAAAGCCGCCTTTGCACCCGTACATATTCTTATGTACACACTACCTGGTATACCGTCAATCTATTACGGTTCAGAATTCGGCATTGAAGGCAAAAAAGGCCACGGAACAGATGCCGATGCGCCACTTCGCCCTGAAATGAATTTTGAAGACTGGTCAGGTAAATCTGCGGATAATGCCCAAATAAAGTTAATATCTACATTAAGTAAAATTCGTTCACAGGTAAAAGAGTTAAACTACGGCGAATATAAAGAACTGTTGCTTACCAACCGTCAGTATGCTTTTTCAAGAACGTATCAAGGCTCATCGGTTATCGTTATGGTAAACAATGACGATAATACGGCAACAATTACCGTGTCGGCAAACGGTGAGTATACGGGCGCATTGTCGGGTCGCAAGGTATCGGCAAACGGTACCTTATCTTGCGAGATAGCGGGCAATTCGGGTGAAATTTGGGTTCCTGCTACAAGCGTTGACTTAAAAGTTCCTGTTGCAGTAATTCCAAATGTTGAGCCCATAAAAGTGGAAAAGCCGATAGTTGTAGAAGAAATTAAGCCTTTAAAGGCAGAAAAAACCGCAGAAACTCCTAAAAAACCGCTTGATTTCAACAAACCCTATGAGGAAATGTCTGTTGAAGAACTTCAGGAAGTTATCCTTGGCAAAATGCGAAATAACGGTCCTGTAACCGAACAGATGAAAAACACAGTAACCGATAATACACATCACGGCTCACTTGTTACTTGGGCGAAAAGTTTTTAAGTTTAAAACTATGATTAAAGCAAATTAGAAGCCTTCCTCTGACGAGGAAGGGGGACCGCTTGCGGTGGAAGGAGAGAGCTTTTTTAAATCTCTCCCTCAGTCATTTTTATAAAATGACAGCTCCCTCGTCAGAGGGAGCCTTTTTTTGTATGCATTAGTTATCTAAACTTTTCCATTGGAATATGATGTTCTTCGTCGATAATTTTTACACCATTTTTGTAATCATATCCTAACTTTTTATAGAACTCACTTGCTGTAATTGAGGAGGGGATTTCAATTCTTTTAGCGCGTAAAAAGTAATCGTCCTGCTCTAACGTTTCAACAAT
>CAYOVQ010000159.1:0-2272 GCA_964407485.1 uncultured Ruminococcus sp. | reverse complement strand
TGCAGGCGGCTGATATAATGATAAAGACCGCCGAGGTCGAAATTATAGAGGCTACTACTGTGTGTCCCGGTAAATATATGGTACTTATATCAGGCGAACTCAGTGCTGTGCGCGCATCGGTTGATGCGGCGGCGGCAAAAATGCCTGATATGCTTATAGATAAGTTTGTGTTGGGTAATCCACACGAAAGCATATTTACAGCGCTTTACGGCACAACCGATATAGGCTCACCCGATGCGTTAGGCGTACTTGAAACATTTTCGTCATGCGCTGCAATCGTAGCGGCAGATATAGCCGCAAAGACATCGCTTGTAGATTTAATAGAACTTCGTCTGTCACGAGGTATGTGCGGTAAGTCTTATTTACTGCTCACGGGTGAAATCGCAGCAGTACAGGCGGCGATTGACCGCGCAAAACAGGGCGCGGGTGAGAGCGGTATGTTTTTAGACTCTGCCGTAATTCCGCATCCCGATGAAAAAATGTGGCACAGTATTTTGTGATTTTATTTCAAATTTTCAGAAAGAGAGAACTGTTTAAATGCTCGCAATAGAACGACGTAATGCAATTCTTTCCAAACTATATTTAGATGGCAAGGTAATCGTTTCGGAATTAAGCGCAGAATTTGACGTAACCGAAGAAACCATCCGCCGTGACCTTGAAAAGTTGGATAAAGAGGGCTTGGCTCAAAAAACCTATGGCGGCGCGGTGCTTGTGCAAAATTTTAGCACAGACCTACCGCATAGTGTTCGTAAAAAAGCCAATGTTGAGGCAAAACAAAAAATTGCCGAAAAGGTAAGCGCGCTCATAAAAGACGGCGACTGCATTATGATAGATGCAAGTTCTACGGCGTTGCTTGTACTCAACTATATAAAAAATCTTAAGAATATAACCCTTATAACCAACTCGGTTGAAGCGCTTATTGAACTTTCTGACAAAGATGACTGGAACGTTTTTTCAACAGGTGGCAAACTAAAACGCGGCTCGTTGTCGCTGGTAGGCCCTTCTGCCGAAAAAACAATTCGTTCTTACCACGTTGATTATGCGATATGCTCTTCAAAGGGTATTGATATAGGTCGCGGAATTACCGATTCAAATGAAAAAGATTCCGAAATGAAGCAAGCGATATTTGATTCAGCTGAGACAAGGATTTTGGTTATTGACTCAAGCAAGTTTGATAAAATCTCACTTATAAAAGTTGGCGATATCAGCGATGTCGACATTATCGCAACCGATACCGAGCCCAGCGCAAACTGGCAGGAATATTTAAAAACCAAAAACATTGATCTGATATATTAAAAGTATCTCAAGGAGTGATTATATATGGCAAGAAATCTTACCGAAGCCGAAATTCGTGAGGTTGTAAGTCAGGTGCTTAATAAGGTGTCTGCTGCTCCCACCGCCGCTTTTGACAGCACACAGTACGCAGGCAAAAAATTTGCAGGTGTGTTTGACGATATGAATGACGCTATTGCCGCGGCACAGGAGGCTTACAAGGCGGTACGCGCTATGTCGGTAGAAAAGCGCGAACAGTTAATTACCGAAATTCGCCGTCTTACACGCGCCGAAGCACATATTATGGCTGAAATCGGCGTTAAAGAAACAGGAATGGGCAGGGTAGACCACAAAACTGCAAAGCATATGCTGGTTGCGGATAAGACCCCAGGTACAGAAGATATAGTATCAGCTGCAAAAACAGGCGACAACGGTCTTACACTTGTAGAGATGGCTCCGTTTGGTGTTGTTGGTGCCATTACTCCCAGCACCAACCCCAGTGAAACAGTAATATGCAACAGTATCGGTATGATAGCCGCAGGTAACGGTGTTGTATTTAATCCGCATCCTAACGCTATTGCAACGTCAAACTACGCAGTTGACCTTGTAAACCGCGCAAGCAAGGCAATGGGCGGTCCCGAAATTTTGGTTTGCTCTATGAAAAAGCCAACCCTTGAATCTGCCGCTATTATGCAATCACATCCGCTAATCCGTCTTCTTGTTTGTACAGGCGGTCCGGGTGTAGTAAAGGCTGTTCTTTCTTCGGGTAAAAAGGCAATCGGCGCGGGCGCAGGCAATCCCCCCGTTATTGTAGACGATACCGCAGATATACAAAAAGCAGGTAAAGATATAATTGACGGTTGTACATTTGACAACAATCTTCCTTGTATTGCCGAAAAAGAGGTATTTGCTTTCAGAAATATCGCTGATGAACTTATATCGGTTATGCTTAAAAACGGCGCTTATATGATAGACAGCGCACAGGCGGCAAAACTTGCTG
>CAYOVQ010000158.1:0-2275 GCA_964407485.1 uncultured Ruminococcus sp. | reverse complement strand
GCGGTGAATTTGACGGCAAAGACGGTGTTTCAATATCACACAGTTGGGATGGAACTGTTTTGTGGGTGACTTCCAAGCAAGGAACTTCATATGCTGACTTGAAAGGTGAGCAAGGTGAAAAAGGTGAGCAAGGTGAAAAAGGTGAGCAGGGCGAAAAAGGTGACACGGGTGCAGACGGTAAGGATGCGATAATAGACCAAACCTACAACGCAGAAAGTGAAAACGCACAAAGTGGCACAGCGGTAGCGGAAGCAATTAGCGGCAAAGTCGATAAAATCAACTATACTGAAGGAGAAAATTTGGATAGTGCGAACTGGGCAAATGACGTTGGTGTATACGGTGTTAAGTCTAACAGCACAGCCGCCTTATTTAAAGCGACAAAAGAAGCAAATGGAAATACTATACCCATCCGTGACAGCAACGGCTCTATATCCGTAAGTATTAACATTCAAGATAGCGAGGGAAACAACTATGTAGGCGGTGCGGCTCCTCATACTTGGGTAACCGACAAAATAAATGCGTTAAATTTGCAGATGTATAATTTTAGAAATCTATCTAAAGAAGAAATACGGCAAGAAAAAATTGCGAGAGCAGATGCCGATACAGCGTTAGAAAGCAAAATCGTAAACGAATATACGCCGTTGGAAGAATTTAATACGCTTAAAAGCGTTGTTGACAGCAAGAAAATCACTAAATACACCATAGCCGCAGGCGGTAGCCTAATATTAAAGAAAAATGCGGCGTATATATTGTTAGGTGACGGCTCGGATAATACGGTAAGTATCTACAACAACGGTGCTGTTCAATATGAGGGAACGGATAACGAACTGACGATGCAGGTCGGTATAATCATAATACCCGACAACACAATGGGGTCAAGTGTTCAATATCCCCCAAGTTATTACAGCCTTGCAATTAAAATCTCGTCAGGCTCGTCGATTTTAGGTATTCCTGATGTAAATTCTGCAAAATTTTCTGTCTTAAAAGAAGTTATGGAAAGCGGCGGTTTAATCGCAAAAGAAAATAGCGGCAGCAGTACATTTAGCGTTTGGGAAATTGCGTTGTAGGGGGTGGTTTCAATGGACTTAACAACTATAGTAACCCTAATTGGTGAGGTCGGTGTGCTTTTGGGCACGGTGGTGCCTGTAATAGTTACCGTGCGCAAGGTAGCAAACGGTACAAAGTGTCAATTGCGCAGTGAGATGTTGCGTATATATTATAACAACCATCAAAGCGGCAGAATACGGCAATACGAAAATGAAAACTTTATAAAACTGTATGAAGCCTATAAGGCACTTGGTGGAAACTCTTTTATAGATAAGATTTATAAAGAGGTTCAGACATGGGAAGTAATAACTTAAATTTTAGAAAGAGGTAATTTTATGAACATTATTAAAAATTTGGTAGACGAGAGCAAGTATGGGGTTAAGTGCCCTAACACTATGACAGCAACACGCATTGTTGTTCACGAAACGGCAAACGATGCATCGGCAGAAAATGAGATAGCATATATGCGTAGCAATGACAAGGAAACGTCCTTTCATTTTGCGGTAGACGATAAAGAAATCGTACAGGGTATACCGCTTGACCGCAACGCTTGGCACGCGGGCGACGGCAACGGCAAGGGTAACCGTGAGGGTATTGCGGTAGAGATTTGTTATTCAAAATCAGGCGGCGAGCGTTGGCAAAAATCGATTGATAATGCGGCGAAACTTATTGCCGAGTTGCTTAAGGAACGCAACTGGGGTATCGATAAGGTTACCAAGCATCAAGACTATAGCGGTAAGTATTGTCCTCACAGAATACTTGCCGAATATGGCTGGAATAACTTTTTAAGCCTCATAAGCGGTTATCTTAACGGCTCTGACACAAGCAAGCCCGCAGAGACAGCAAAGGATGAAAAGATATCGGTTAAGTATCAGGTATGGGATGACGTTGCAAACGCGTGGTTGCCTGTTGTTACCGACCTTACCGATTATGCAGGCATCTTCGGTCACGACGTGTGTGCTGTCTTTGCCAGTCTTACAAAAGGTAATATCTTTTACAAGGTACATACAAAGGGCGGCAAGTGGTTGCCCGAGGTCAAAAACCGCGAGGATTATGCAGGTCTTTTCAACAAGCCTATTGACGCGCTTATGATGCGCACTGATACAGGTAAAACAATTAAGTATGCGGTGCATCTGCGCCGAAGTAACCGTTGGCTACCGTTTGTTACGGGCTACAATACCGCCGACAGCAACAACGGCTTTGCGGGAATTATAGGTCAAGAGATTGA
>CAYOVQ010000157.1:0-2280 GCA_964407485.1 uncultured Ruminococcus sp. | reverse complement strand
TAAAAACGAATATTACAAATAAATGAAAAATCTCCTGATTATCAGGAGATTTTTTCATATCTTGATTTCAATTTCGGGATATTTTAAAACAGTTTCTTTAAGACAATTATAAAAATATTTAATTGCAAGATTTTTCTCGGCGTCTATTGCTGTAATAAGCGATACTTTGCGTGGCGGCAAATCAAATGATGTGGGTATAATTTTAACGTTACCGTCTTGACTTAAACCTTGCGCTACACTTATAGGCACAATCGCCCAACACGGTTTGTGCTCTAAAAACTGTTTAAGATGTGCCATTATAGAAACCGTAAGCTTAGGGTGAGTGTTATATAAAACTTTGTTGTGCCACTTTGTAAAATCGCCACTCCATTCAATGTGTATCTCTTGGTAATTTAATAACTGTTTGGGATTCACAGGTGTGTCAAAATGTAATCCCGCATTACAAATAATAACCATAGGTTCGCAAAAAGCAAGAGTCTGTTTTAGTGAATTATCATTGCTGTTGCCTGTTGTAAAGGCAATATCGGTGTCGCTGTTGTGTATGCTTCGGCTGGCAAGCTGCAACTCCATATCCTGTATCTCTAATTCTATTTCAGGATAATCCTGTAAAAAGCGCTCATAAACCTGTGGCAAGAGAAAGGTGTCAAGGCTATTAAGCGAAGACACACGAAGTTTTTGTGGTTGTCTGTCAAATACAGTGTACATCTGCCGTATAAGTTCTTCATATTGTAAAGCAAGCTTATAAAATTCTTTTCCCGCGGCGGTAAGTGTCATTTCACGACACCCCTTTTTGCGAACGAAAAGCTCGCCGCCAAGCTCGCGCTCTAAGGTTTTAAGGCGACTGCTGAGCGACGGCTGTGTAATATAAAGAGCTTCTGCCGCGCGGCTTGCGGTCTTGTGCTCGCAAATCGATAAAAAACATTCTATTTCTGAAATGGTCACTCATATCACCCTTTTGAAATATAGAGTCTTTTCTATATTATAACATCAAATTTTCAATTTTACAACACCTAATATGTTTTATATAATAATTTGCGGTAAAATTTTACATAAGGGGACTGAAAATGCGCAGTAAATATTTGAAAATTATAAAAGACTATGCTATCATTACATTAAGTTGTCTTTTATATGCTTTTGCGTTTAATTGTTTCTTTGATGCAAACAATCTTGCAATGGGCGGCTTTACAGGTATTGCTCAGGTGTTAAACCGCTTTATCCCCGTGCTACCTATCGGTACCACAGTTTTTGTAATGAATGTGCCGCTTATGATAATCGGTGTAAAAAAGCAGGGGTGGTCACTACTGTTCGCCTCGGTTTATGCGATTTTTGTAAGCTCGCTTATGATAGACGGAATGAATATGCTTATAAAATTTCCGCCAACCGAGCCGTTGCTTGCGTGCATTTACGGCGGCGTATTGCTGGGCGTGTCACTCGGCCTTATGATGTTAAAAAACGCAACAACGGGCGGCACCGAGCTTGCCGCACGACTGCTTAAATACGTGTTTTCGAGCATTTCGATCGGCAAAATTTGTCTGATTATTGACGTAAGCGTCATCTGTATTTATGCTCTTACGTTTCGCAGTTTAGATAACGCGCTTTACGGCGTGATTGCAATGTACGTGTCAAGCCTTGCGATGGATATGGTGGTTTATGGTTCATCGAATGCCAAGCTTGCGTATATTATCAGTGACAAAAGTCAGGAAATCACACAAAAACTGATGGAAATGGGACTTGGCGCTACAATTTTCAACGGTAGAGGAGCCTTTACAGGTAACAGGAAGAATATATTAATGTGCGCGGCAAAGCCTAATAAAATATCACGCATTAAATCGGCGGTTAATGAGGTTGATCCTAAAAATGCGTTTATTATAGTGACCGATGCAAAAGAGGTATTGGGCGAAGGCTTTGGCGAATATGGTAATGATAGTTTGTAATAAAAATTTATATAAAAATATCAGGAGGAAATAAAAATGGTATTTGGTATTTTAAAGGACATTAAAGAGGGCGAAAACAGAGTTATCTGCACACCTGTTGAGGTAGCGTCAATTGTTGCGGCAGGTCACACCGTGCTTGCGCAACGCGATTGTGGTGTGGGTTCTGGTTTTTCAAACGAAAAATACGAGGCGGCAGGCGCCGAAATAGTAGACACTATGGAGGAAATGTATGCCCGTTGCGACTTTTTGGCAAAGGTTAAGGAATTATTCCCCTGCGAATACGATTTATTACGCGAGGATCAGTTGGTTTACTGTTGTATTCATCCGGCAGGTCACCCCGAAGAAG
>CAYOVQ010000156.1:0-2282 GCA_964407485.1 uncultured Ruminococcus sp. | reverse complement strand
GCAAATTATTATCCTTTTCATTTTGTAGCGCAACCCTCACATATTCCGTAAATTATGGTTTTTAAGGGATTAAGGCAAAAGCCGTGATGACTTTTTATGTGCGCAATAAGGTCGTCAAGTTCATCACAGTCCATATGAATCAGACTTCCGCATTTTTCACATTTAAGATGAAAATGCTCGTGACAGTGATTATACTCGCCCACATACTGATAGCAGCAGCTCTCACCCTGCGGCATTACAAATTTTCGCAAAATGCCTTCGTTGCTTAATCTTTCGACAAAACGATAAACGGTAGTTCTGCCGACAGTTTCACCATTTTTAAAAAGAGCTTCACAAAGGCTGTCTATCGTAAAATGCTTATCAGCCATACCCTCTATACACTGCATTATGGCGGTTTTTTGCTTTGTTTTGTAATTTACCTGTTTCATTTTATCACCGTAATTGAAATTGAAATTCATTTTCAAATTATATAGCAAACATTGCCGTTTGTCAAGTTTTTAACATTGCTTGTAAAATGGTTATATATATTATATAATAGTTAAAAATGGCGAAATATGCGATTTGTATTTCACTTGCTTATTTTAATTTTGGAGGTTGGGTATGAAATTACCTGAGAGTATTTTACGCCCCGTAAAGCTGATACGCGGCGGTATGCATTTAGACCATCAAAAAAACACGGCCGAGTGTGAAACCGTAATTATGCCTGCACCACAAACGGTGTATATTCCCTTGTCACAACACATTGGCGCGCCTGCCAAAGAGGTTGTAAAAAAAGGTGATACAGTTTTTGTGGGCACCCTTATCGGTGAAGCGGGAGGGTTTGTCAGCGCGCCCGTGCATTCAAGTGTTTCAGGTACGGTTACCGACGTTAAAGACCTTACCATCGGAAACGGAACTTTACAAAAATATATAATAATTGAATCTGACGGCAAAATGGAAAAAGACCCCGAGCTTAAACCCTTTAAGGTTGAAAGTTTTTCAGACCTTGCCGAAGCAGCAAAGCAATGCGGTCTTGTTGGTCTTGGCGGCGCGGGCTTTCCAACTCACGTTAAATTGTCACCGTCAAAAGATGTAAAGATAGACACTCTTGTTATCAACGCGGCCGAATGCGAGCCATACATAACGTCTGACTATCGCGAATGTGTTGAGGGTATTAACGATGTTGTTGAGGGCGTTTACCTTATAAAACAAAAATTAGGTATAGAAAAGGTAGTAATCGGCGTTGAAGGTAACAAACCTCGCGCTATAGAACTACTTATGCAGGTAGCCGCCGACCATCGTGATAATGACGATAGCGTAAAGATTATGAAACTTCCGTCAAAATATCCGCAGGGTGCCGAAAAGGTTATTATCTATTCGGCAACGGGACGAAAATTGCCTGCGGGTAAATTACCAAGTGACGTAGGCTGTATTGTTATGAACGTTACAAGCGTTGCTACACTCTACCGTTTTATTACCACAGGTATGCCGCTGGTCGCAAAACGTATAACGGTTGACGGTACTGCGGTAAGCGAGCCGAAAAACCTTATTGTTCCTATCGGCACACCAATAAAAGAAATTTTAGATTTTGTAGGCGTTGACATAGAAGATGCCGACCGCATACTTATGGGCGGACCTATGATGGGTAACCCCGTAGTAAGCGAAAACTCGGTTGTTGAAAAGCGCAATAACGCAATCCTTGTAATGCGCGACCCAAAACCGCAGCCGCAAACCGCCTGCATTCGTTGTGGCAGATGCGCAGACACCTGCCCGATGAGATTGTACCCCGCAATGGTAGAAACTGCGCACCGCACAGGTAATGTACAGGAATTTGAAGCGCTTAACGTTAATTACTGTATGGAATGTGGAAGTTGCTCTTACGTGTGCCCTGCAAAGCGACCGCTGACACAGATTATGCGCACGGCAAAAGCCGAGGTAAGGAGGAAAAGCAAATGAAAGAACTTTTAAAAGTATCTTCTTCGCCACATATAAGACACGAAGACTCAACTCGCAGTATTATGTCTGATGTTATAATTGCCCTCTTGCCTGCCGCTGTTTACGGTTGCATCCTCTTTAGTTGGAAAGCGGTTTTCGTACTTGTTACAACAATCGTTACCGCCGTTGCCGCTGAAGCACTCTGGAATATTATCTTGCACAAAAAGCAGACCGTTGGCGACCTTTCGGCTGTACTTACAGGACTGCTTCTTGGTATGAACCTTAGTTCGCAGACACCGCTTTGGATAGCCGCGATAGGTAGCGTTGTTGCAATAATTGTTGTTAAGCAGATGTTCGGCGGACTCGGT
>CAYOVQ010000155.1:0-2356 GCA_964407485.1 uncultured Ruminococcus sp. | reverse complement strand
AATTTGCAACCTTTACCATAGCGGCTCGGATTACAGTGTCACCTATTTTATAACCTTTTTGTAAAACCTCGGCAATAACGTTTTCACCTAACGTTTCATCCTCGATGTGCATTACTGCTTCGTGAAAGTTCGGGTCAAAAGTATCGCCTGCTTTGGCAATTTCTTCTATATTCATATTTGCGGTAATTGTTTCAAACTGCTTTACAATCATCTCAATACCTTTGATATAATCGGCGCTGTCGTGGTCTGCGGTGGCGGCACGGTCTATATTATCAAGGATTGGCAAAAGTTGTTTAATTAATCCTGCTTTTGCAAATTCGGCTATCGTTGCCTTTTCACGTTCGGTGCGCTTTTTAAAATTGTCAAACTCGGCGGCGGTGCGCATAAGTTGATCGTTTTTTAATTCAAGTTCTGCCTTTAAAGTTTCGAGATCAGACTCTTTTTTAGATTTCTTTTTTTCTTTTTTTGGTGTTTCAACGGTTTCTTCCGTTTCGGGAATTTTTGTTTCCTCGCTCATTTTTAATCCTCCCAAAATGTAAGTTTGACTTTCACTTACCTTTCGTTTTAATGATATTATAACCGAAAAAAATAAAAAGTCAATAGTTTTTGCAAAAAAACTTTGACTTTTCCTGACCTTTTACAATTTGTTAATATTTTTTATTTTTTTTGCGGGGATAGGTAAAACCAATTGACTTTAACGGCATAAAATGATACAATACAATTAATATATGCAACGGGGAGTTTTTGTTATGAAAAAAATATTTGCACTATTACTGGTGTTTGTTATGGTCTTGTGCGTATGCGGTTGTAACGGTGACACAACAACATCAAGTGAAGCGGTAGAGATAGAGTATCAGCGCATTACTGTTGACGAAAACGGTAATGAAATAACAACTTCTGTAACTACAACGTCTTCAGAGAATGATACACAAAGCACCCAGACACCTGTCACAAGCAGTACACCCGAAGCGTCAAGCGCTATAAGCATAAATCCTATAGTGATTGATTACAACACCACAGTAGAGGTGGATATCTGTGACGACGTTATCCGCGGATATTTAGATGCTACAACTGCCGAAAGACAGTATTCTTGGCTTAATGAATATTCAGGCACCAAACTTGATTATCAGGCAGTTGACCTTGATTGGTATTTTGACGGTAGTTCTTTGTACACCATAACCGTATCTGAAAATGCAGATTTTAGCAACTCATATACCATTCAGACCAAATTTACAACAATAAATAATTCGTATTTTGTACCTGGCAAAACATATTATTGGAAGGTTACGGGCAACATAACCGATGAGGTTTTAGGCGGCGGTAAGATACATATAAAAGATGCACCTGTTCGCTGGATAAAGGTTGACGGCACAGGTAACGTACGTGATATGGGCGGTTGGAAAACCGAAAGCGGCAAGACTGTAAAATATGAAATGATGTACCGTGGTCAAAAACTTGACAACGTAACACAAGACGGTTTTAACACACTTAAAACCCTTAACCTAAAGACCGAACTTGACCTCAGATATAAATCACAGGGTGAGGAATACAAAAATTCAGGTTCTATATGCTACAATGCCTTTAATTATGTATTCCTTGAAACCAGCGCACAGTACGATAGAATATTCTCAAAAGAAGAAGAAGTAAAAGCAAATTATAAAAAGATATTTGAAGTTCTTTCTAACAAGAATAACTATCCTATATATACTCACTGCTCTGCGGGCGCAGACCGCACAGGTACCTTTGCGTTTATAACAAACGGTTTGCTTGGTGTATCATACGAAGATTTAACCCGTGATTTCGAACTTACGTCTTTCTCGTCAAGCGGTAAGCGTTGGCGCGGTCAGGGCAACGGCGGTACCTTTATAAACGGTGACGATGTTATGCAAGAAGATAGCAACAATTACGTAGCATGGGGTAAACTTTATAAAAAAATGATGGAATACGGTCAACAAAACGGTTGCACCACACTGTCACAATCTATTGAGTATTGGCTTACAAGTTATGTAGGCGTACCAAAATCACAGATTGATGCCTTCAAGAGCATAATGCTTGAGTAAAATTAAATCATTATAAGTCAAGGGGATTTACTAAAACCCCTTGACTTTTTCTTTTTAATAAAGTAAAATAAGCAAGGTCAATATTGATTTGACTTTTTTACTATTGTTTCAATATGCGGGTGTGGCGGAATTGGGCGAAGCAATGTGCCGCATCCGGTGGATGAAGAAGGCACAGTGCTGAGGTGAAGAAATAAGGAGTAATACGAAGCGCTCCAAGCGAGTAGAACGACTATATTTCTGAGGGTAACGCGCGTAGCGCGGCTGCCTAACGTAAAACTTTGGTTACTTATTACCTA
>CAYOVQ010000154.1:0-2417 GCA_964407485.1 uncultured Ruminococcus sp. | reverse complement strand
TGGTAGGCGTATACTGTCGGTAGATAACGCCCGCGCTGTCAAACATACGCTTTGATGCCTTGACACCTTCGGTTTCGGCATATTTGTCGCACATATAAACAATCTCTTTAATGCCCGACTGAATAATCGCTTTTGCGCACTCATTACAAGGGAAAAGCGTTACATAAACGGTGCAGCCGCGAACGGATGATGTATTGCAGTTGAGTATTGCATTAAGCTCGGCATGGCAAACATAAAGGTATTTAGAATCAAGACCCTCGCCACGTTCCCACGGATATTCATCATCGTGGCATTGATGAGGCATACCGTTATATCCCATAGAGAGTATGCGTTTGTCTTCATTTACGATGCAGGCGCCCACCTGTGTTGAGGGGTCTTTACTGCGCAAAGCGGATAAAGCCGCAATACCCATAAAATATTCGTCCCAACTTAAATAGTCAACTCTTTTCATAATTGCACCTCATAGGTAATTATTTACATACATATTGTAACTTATAATAATATATTTTTCAACATTTTTCTTTGCGTAATAATGGAGCGGTTATAACCATAACGGCTGGGAAGACAGCGCACACAAAAAATCCCGTCTGAAGTGTGGTGTGGTTTGCGACAATTCCCATAAGCCACGGGCCTATTGAACAACCGAAATCGCCGCATAGGGCAAGTATGCTGAACATAAGTGTACCACCCGTGGGGAAGTGGCGCGCCGCCATAGAATAAGTGCCCGGCCATGAAAGGCTGACACTAAATCCACATAATGCACAGGCTACGAGTGACAACGCCGAAATATTCAAAACCGCAACTCCCACATAACAAAGCGCGCATAAAATATTGTTTATAATAAGCGCTTTTTTTGGATTGAATTTGCCGTCTAACAGTCCAAATACAACCCTGCCGCTACCCATACAAACCGCAAACGCACAAGGCCCTAACAGGTCACCGACGGTTTTATCAACATTCAGTGCTTGCTGTGCAAACAGCGATGCCCACTCTGCCATAGTGATTTCGCTTGCGCCCGCGCAAATCATTATAATTGCAAAAATCCAGAAATCACGGTTTTTAAAGAGGGTTTTTGCCGTTTTGGCAATTGGGTCATCAGGTTGTTCAACTATAGGCACACGCATAAAATTGAACATATTAAAAAATGGGATAATCGCCCAAATTATAGGTATAAATTGCCAACTGTTTTGCCCAATTAAGAATATTAAAAGGGTAGATACAAGTACGGTAAATGCCTGTCCCCAACAGTAAAAGGAGTGGGTAAATGCCATATCCGCGCCTTTTTTATCACCAGGCAGAAGTTCGACAATAGGGCTTAAACATACCTCTATAATGCCGCTACCCGAAGCATATATAATAATTGATGTGACAAGGCAGGCATATATGTGGTTTGGAAAAACAAGCGGTAAAATGCCAAGCAGACAAAGTCCCACTGCCGCAAGACCGTGACACGCAATAGCGGCGCCGCGATAACCGATTTTTTTAACAAGGGCAGGGGTAAGCGCGTCAACTATCAACTGAACAAAAAAGTTTATAAAAAGCAGTCTACCTAATTGCTCGTAATTAAGATTGTACTGCGTGTTAAAGATTATAAAAAGTATGGGTAAAAAATTATTAATAATCGCCTGAACGACAAAACCTATAAAACAGGCAATTTTTGTGCTTTTGTAGGATGCGCTCATTTGTTTAGTTCCTCTATAATATCTAAAAGTTCCTGTGGTTTACTTATTATGTAATGAGCGCCGTTAGCCAACAGTTCATCCTCTTTTCTAAAACCCCAAAGTTCACCTACGGGTACCGCGCCGCTGTTTACAGCGGTTGCAACATCCATACCCGAGTCGCCAATGAATACACACTCTGTGGGGGTAACACCTAATTCCTCCATAGCCATAAGTGCGGCGGTGGGGTCGGGCTTTGCGGGTATGCCGTCGCGTTTGCCGAAAATCAAGTCAAATACGTCACCGTAAAGTGATGTTACAACCTCATTAGCCATAGCCTGCTCTTTATTAGTAACAACCGCTACAATAAAGCCTTTTGCTTTTAAGGTGTTTACAAGTTGCGGCATACCGCTATATGCATAAGTATTATCGGCATAATGAACAGCATAGTATGGTGAAAAAATCGCTTTTACTTCATTTATTGTGTCTTGGTCACGCTTGTCTTCGGGCAGAGCGCGTTCAATCATTTTGGGTATTCCGTCACCCACAAAATATTTAAAGGCTTCGACCTCGTGAGTAGGATAGCCTTTTTGCGCGAGTGCGCGGTTTACACCGTCGGCAAGGTCAATAAGAGAATCGGCAAGCGTGCCGTCAAGGTCAAATAAAACTGCTTTTATCATAAATTAAGTTCCCCTTCGTATTGCAAGAAAAAAGCCCGTGTAAAATGCTTACACGGGACTTTTAAGTCAAAGATTTGAT
>CAYOVQ010000153.1:0-2421 GCA_964407485.1 uncultured Ruminococcus sp. | reverse complement strand
AAAATGGCAGTAAAAATCAGACTTCGCAGAATCGGCGCTAAAAAGGCTCCTTTCTACCGTGTTGTTGTTGCAGATTCACGTTATCCCCGTGACGGTCGTTTCATCGAGGAAATCGGTTACTACGATCCCACTAAAGATCCCGCAATCGTAAACATCGACGCAGACAAGGCTAAAAAGTGGATCGGCAACGGCGCACAGCCCACCGACACAGTTAAGGCTTTGCTTAAAAAGAACGGTGTTCTTTAATTTCTAATCAGGAGTTATAAAAATGAAAGAACTTCTTATTACTATTGCATCAGGACTTGTAGAAAATCCCGATGCAGTAAGCGCTACAGTTGACGAACCCAACGAAGAAGGCATTATTGTTTATCACCTTCACGTAGCAGAAAGCGATATGGGCAGAGTAATCGGCAAACAAGGCAGAATTGCTAAGGCTATCCGCACTGTTATGCGCGCTGCCGCTAACCGCGCTAACGAAAAAATCGTTGTAGAAATCGACTAATATTTACGGTCGCTGATTTTCGGCGACCTAAAACGCAATCAAAGCCTCCTCGTAGGAGGCTTTTAACATATAAAGGTGAATTTTGATGAAAAAAGAATTTTTAGAAATCGGCAAAATTGTCGGCACACACGGTGTACGCGGTATGGTGCGCATTCAGCCATGGTCAGACGACGGTGAGTTTTTGACACAGTTTAAAAAGTTTTATCTGCAAAACGGAAAAGAAAAGATAGAACTTACAAAAATCACACCGCACGGCAACGTTGTTATTGCGTGTGTCAAGGGCGTTAACACCATAGAAGATGCCGAAAAACTTCGTGAAAAGGTGCTTTATATAAAGCGAGACGATGCGCGCCTGCCCGAAGGCAGATACTTTATAAGCGAAATTGTCGGCAGTCAGGTTTTTGATGCCGATACCGATACACTGCTCGGTACACTCTGTGACGTATCGGCAACCGGCGCTAATGACGTATGGCACATCAAAAACGGCGAAAAAGAATACCTTGTGCCAGCCATACCCGATGTTATTGTTAACGTTGACATTAACAACGATGTTATAAAAATCAGACCGCTAAAGGGGATTTTTGACGATGAAGATTGATATACTCACCCTCTTCCCCGAAATGTGCGAAGCCGTGCTTAATGAGAGCATTATCGGTCGCGCGCGCAAGGCGGAAAAGGTAGAACTTGAGTGTCATAACATACGCGATTTTGCAAATAATAAGCACAACAAGGTTGACGATATGCCCTATGGCGGCGGTATGGGTATGGTTATGGCGGCAGAGCCGATTTATAACTGTTATAAAAGCCTTTATAACATCGACGAGCCCAAGCCGCATCTTATCTATCTGTCACCCAAAGGCGCAACACTTACTCAACAAAAGATTGTAGAACTATCAAAACTTGACCGAATTGTACTGCTTTGCGGTCATTATGAGGGTGTTGACGAGCGTGTGCTTGATGAAATTGTCGACGAGCAAATATCGCTTGGTGATTTTGTGCTTACAGGCGGCGAATTGCCTGCACTTTGCCTTGCGGATGCAGTCTGCCGAATGTTACCGGGTGTGCTTAGCGACGACCTTTGCTTTGAAGATGAAAGTCATTTTTCCGGTCTGCTTGAGTATCCGCAATACACAAGACCTGCCGAGTGGAACGGTCGCGCCGTGCCTGAAGTGTTGCTATCAGGTAACCATGCCGAAATAGCAAAATGGCGCCGCAAACAGTCGCTTGAAATAACACGAGAACTGCGTCCCGAAATGTTTGAAAAAGTCGAACTTGATAAGCAGGATAGAAAATTGTTAGAGCCCGAAAAGAAGCCTCGCCGAAAATAATTTGTTATCATTTTTACCAAATTTGACATTCAAATTGTCTAAAAAGTTGGATAAATATTAGAACTTTTTAACAAACGATTGACGATTTCGTTAAATGTGGTATAATAGTATTATAGCAAAGCATACTTTCTTTGTTACCTAATTTTATTTTAAAACATTTACTTTTTGAGGAGTTTTTGAAATGTGTGTTAAAGACGTTGTAATTCAGAATCAAGTTGGTCTTCATGCTCGCCCCGCAACCTTCTTCATCCAGAAGGCAAATGAGTTTAAATCATCAATCTGGGTTGAAAAGGATGAAAGAAAGGTAAATGCAAAAAGTTTACTTGGCGTCCTTTCACTCGGTATCATTGGTGGTACAACAATTAAAATTATCTGCGACGGCAGCGATGAAACAGAGGCTATGAACGGTCTTGTTGCTTTGGTAGAATCTGGTTTCGCTGACTAAAAATTTGTTTAAAAAAATGTTGACAATATTGCCTGACCGTTGTATAATATTTCGGTCGGGCAATGTTGGTGTGCAACCCAAACACTTCTGAGTGTGGCGCAGTTGGATGCTTGGCATTGGGGGTCCAGAGCAAAACACCAAACAAT
>CAYOVQ010000152.1:0-2426 GCA_964407485.1 uncultured Ruminococcus sp. | reverse complement strand
ATATTACCGCAGGTTATAAATCAGTTGAGCTTATGAAATCTCATATTGCTCGCACACGCAATGCGGGATGTCTTGATGATGTCGGTGGTTTTGGTGGTTGCTTTGGTCTACCCGGTGGTTACGAAGAGCCTGTTTTGGTTAGCGGTACTGACGGCTGCGGTACTAAGGTTAAGCTCGCTATTCTTATGGACAAACACGACACAATCGGTATTGATGCGGTAGCAATGTGCGTTAATGACATTATATGCTGCGGCGCAAAACCGTTATTCTTTTTAGATTATATTGCTTGCGGCAAAAATATCCCTGAAAAAATAGCCTCTATTGTAAGCGGTGTTTGTGAAGGCTGTGTTCAGTCGGGCGCGGCTCTTATCGGCGGTGAAACCGCTGAGCACCCCGGTATGATGCCTGTTGAGGACTATGACCTTGCAGGCTTTGCAGTAGGTATAGTTGATAAGAAAAAGATTCTTGATAATAATGCCGTAACTGCCGGTGACGTTGTTATTGCGTTACCTTCAACGGGTGTTCACTCTAACGGTTTTTCACTCGTGAGAAAGGTTTTTGATATTGAAAATTGTGACCTTACAGCGTATAAGGATGAGCTTGGTGGTAAAACGCTTGGTGAAACATTACTTACACCTACAAAAATTTATGTAAAACCCGTTTTAGCACTTATTGATGAGGTAAACGTTCATGCAATTTCTCATATTACCGGTGGCGGTTTCTATGAAAACATTCCGAGAAGTTTACCTAAAGGTTATTCGGTTAAGGTTGATAAATCGGAGCTTAAGATTTTACCTATCTTTGACCTGATTCAAAAGGTTGGCGGCATTTCAGAACGCGATATGTTTAATACATACAATATGGGTGTTGGTATGAGCATTGTTGTGGCTAAAGAAGATGCTGATAAAGCAATAGATGTTTTAAAGGCAAATGGCGAAAATGCGTATATCATTGGCTCTGTTATAGAAAGTGACGAGGGTGTTATCATTGAATAATACTAAAAATATTGTTGTTTTGGTGTCAGGCGGCGGTACTAATTTACAGGCGCTTATTGATGCGCAAAACAATGCAGAATTGGGCTGTGGCAAAATCACTTGTGTAATTTCTTCAAGGGCTGATGCCTATGCACTTACCAGAGCGCAACAAAACGGTATTAAAACCCGTACGCTTATTAGAAAAGATTACGTAGACATTGCTTCTTACAGCATAGCAATGCGCGACGCACTACTGCAAGAAAAAGCAGATATAATTGTATATGCTGGTTTTATGACAATACTCGATGAGAACGTTTGCGATGCATTTCCTAACAAAATGGTAAACGTTCACCCCGCGCTTATTCCGTCATTTTGCGGCAAGGGTTATTACGGCCTACACGTTCACGAAGAGGCGCTTAAAAAAGGTGTAAAAGTATCAGGCGCTACCGTTCATTTTGTTACGGCAGAGTGTGATGCAGGTCCTATAATATTACAAAAGGCTGTTGAAGTACAGGACCACGATACGCCCGAAACTTTACAAAAGCGTATTATGGAGCAGGCAGAGTGGAAAATACTGCCCGAAGCCGTCAGACTTCTTTGTGATGAAAAAATCGTCGTTGAAAACGGGAAGACATATATTAGATAACTGGAGGGTCATCATTATGGAAATTAAAACACTTGAAAATGAACTTAATTCTTTAGCCTATCATGGCAGAGGTATAATAATAGGTAAAAGTGCTGACGGCAAAAAGGCAATAACTGCTTACTTTATTATGGGACGCAGTGAAAATAGCCGAAACCGCATATTTGTAGAGGACGGCGAAGGTATCAGAACACAGGCTTTTGATGAGTCAAAAATGACCGATCCTCATCTTATTATCTATGCACCTGTTCGTGTGCTGGGTAATAAGACCATTGTTACAAACGGTGACCAAACCGACACTATCTACGAACTTATGGATAGACAAATGACCTTTGAGCAAGCGCTTCGCACCCGTGAGTTTGAAGATGACGCGCCAAACTATACACCGCGTATTTCGGGCATTATCCGACTTGAAAAGGGCGATATGAACTATGCTATGTCTATACTTAAATCTGCAGAGGGTGATGGTTCATCTTGTCAGAGATATACTTTTGCTTACTCAAATCCAATAGCAGGTAAGGCAAAGTTTATTCATACATACAAGTGTGACGGCAATCCGCTTCCAAGTTTTGAGGGCGAACCAAAAACTCTTGAGTTACCTGATGTAGATATTGATACATTAACAGATATTATCTGGAAGAACTTAAACGAGGATAACAAGGTATCTTTGTTTGTAAGATATATTGATCTCGAAACAGGCAAATATGAGTCAAGAATCGTTAACAAGAATATATAAGGAGAAAAAGCAATGAAGGAATTTGAACTTAAATACGGCTGTAATCCTAATCAGAAGCCGTCAAAGATTTATA
>CAYOVQ010000151.1:0-2428 GCA_964407485.1 uncultured Ruminococcus sp. | reverse complement strand
GCGTATGAAATATTGCTTCGCAATATTAATGTGTCTTCGCTTTCGCGAAAACGGATATTAAAATTTTATATTTTGGGCGCGGATTAATCCGCGCCGTTTTTGCGTAGAGAATTATAACAATATCGTAGGTACAGGCGTCCCCGACTGTCCGTAAAACTAAACGTGTGTCGTTCCGATAAGGTCGAGCACTTAGGCTCGACCCTACATAAAAACTCTAAACCCGTCTGCTATGCGTTAGTTAATCAAATTTTTTCTTTTTCGTGTTGACAAAACATATACATAAATAGTAAAATTAAAATGAAGTGATTTTGGCTTTTGTCAGCCTTAAAGGAGGGGATTTTTATGGTATTTTCGAGCTTGTTTTTTCTGTATTTGTTTTTACCGCTTAATCTTGTAATTTATTATTTTGCCCGTACTACCAAGGCGCGAAATATCGTAATGCTGGTATTCTCTCTTATCTTTTACGCATGGGGTGAGCCGCTTTATGTTTTATTACTGCTTTTTATGACGTTTTGCGACTGGCTAATTTCTATTTATATCGGCAAACAGGCATCGCACAGCGGCAAGGCAAAATTAGGCCTTTTAATGATGGGCATTGTTAATTTAGGTTTGCTTGGTGTTTTTAAATACGGCTCATTTATAATGACAAACATCGGTCTTATAACCAACAAAACTTTTGCCGTACCCGATATAATTTTGCCTATAGGTATTTCTTTTTATACGTTTCAGTTAATATCTTATGTTGTAGATGTTTACCGCGGCGACGTGCCCACGCAAAAGAATTTTGCAACCTTGTTGCTTTATGTAAGTTTGTTTCATCAATGCATAGCAGGTCCCATAGTGCGATACAGCGACATTTGCGCCGAACTTGATGATCGTCGCGTCACTCAACGCGATATTGCCGACGGCATTTGGCGATTTTGTTTTGGACTTGCTAAAAAAGCCATTCTTGCAAATGCCTGTGGCTCGGTTGCCGATGCTATGCTTACTGGTGTGGCTCTTGAAAACAGCAGCGCATTAGCGTTGTGGATAGGTATGTTAGGGTATAGTTTGCAAATATATCTTGATTTTTCTGCCTATTCTGATATGGCGATAGGTATGGGCAGAATGATAGGCATACACTACCGTGAAAATTTTGATTACCCCTATGTTTCACGCTCGGTTACAGAATTCTGGCGCAGGTGGCATATATCGCTGGGCAGTTTCTTCCGCGATTATGTTTACATACCGTTAGGTGGCAATCGCAAGGGTAAGGTACGCACATATCTTAACCTGTTTATAGTATGGTTTTTAACGGGGCTCTGGCACGGCGCTTCGTGGAATTTTGTGCTGTGGGGACTTTATTTCTTTGTATTTATCTTTATCGAGAAACTGTTTTTGTCAAAAATTCTTGCCAAAGACCGTATAGTCTCTCATATTTATCTTGTACTTATTGTGTATTTTGGTTGGATATTGTTCCGTTTTGATAATATGGGCGATATTTTAACCGTGCTTCGCGGTATGTTTGGTATGAACGGAAATGCCTTTACCGATTTTGAGACCACCGCGTTGCTTAAATCAAATATATTTATACTTGTTTTCTGTATGGTAATATCTACGCCCATAGTTAAAAAAATAGGCAGTCTTGTAAGATATACTTATATGGATAAAAAGCCTATTGCCGTGCTTTATACCGTGGGCAGAATACTTGTGCCGATAGTGTTGCTGTTGCTTTCTACCGCGGCGCTTGTAGGCGACAGTTATAATCCGTTTTTATATTTTCAGTTTTAAAAAATCTAAAAGAATAGGAGAGGGGGAATATACCGCATGTCCGTTAAAGAGATTACCGTTATAGACCAAAGCGAAGAAGAACGCAATCTTGACGATAATATGAAACTGCTTAAAAATTTAAGAACGCAGAATATTGTCGATATTAATATGGTGCGAATTTTTATAATTGTCTGGTTAGCGGCATCAATTCTTGCGGTGTTACCTGTATTCCGCCCTGACTATTCAGAAGTCGAAAAGCGCGAACTTAAAAAGTTTCCTAAATTTTCGTTCAGCGCTTTGGCTTCGGGTGATTATTTTGACGATATAGGCCTTTGGTTTTCAGACACGTTTCCGCTTCGCGACGGTTTTGTGTCGCTTAACACAAAAATAACAAATGCTTTCGGTATAAACACAGTTCAGGTTCACGGTACTATAGAACAGGGTGATGAAATCCCCGATATAACCTCGTCAGAGCCTGCTTCTGCAACTGATTCTTCGCAAACAGACTCTACGTCACAACCCGAAACCGACAAAAGTCAACAAACCTCATCGGTAGAAGAGGTTGTAAGCGAGCCCCAAGACACAGGTCCCGCAGTAGAGCAGTTAGGCGCTATGCTTATAGTAGATAACGCCGCTTACGAATATTATAACTTCAATCAGGCTACTGCCGATAATTATG
>CAYOVQ010000150.1:0-2430 GCA_964407485.1 uncultured Ruminococcus sp. | reverse complement strand
CATCTCGGCTTTTTTCCATACCCGTGCGAAGAGAGATAACCATATTGCGATAATCGATAGGATTACCGAGAGAGTATATACAAGAAACCGACGCTACGATTATAACGTCACGCCGTTCTGACAATGCACAGGTTGCGCTGTGACGCAGTTTATCAATCTCGTCATTTATGGCGCTGTCTTTTTCAATATAGGTATCGGTACCAGGTATATACGCTTCGGGTTGGTAGTAGTCGTAATAAGAGACAAAGTATTCTACTGCATTTTCAGGGAAGAATTCCTTGAACTCACTACAAAGTTGTGCGGCGAGTGTTTTGTTGTGAGCGAGAACGAGTGTTGGGCGGTTTACTTTTTCAATGATATTCGCCATAGTAAATGTCTTACCACTGCCTGTTACACCCAAAAGGGTTTGTTCTTTAAGTCCTTTTTGTACTCCCTCGGTAAGTGCGGCTATTGCTTCGGGCTGGTCGCCCGTAGGCTTGTATTTTGATACTAATTTAAAATGATCCATTGTAAAAAACCTCTTTGCTACAGAATGTCTCATCTATTCATTAACATTTTACAAAACTTTAAATCATACTCAATAAGAATATTATACCATATATCATTACAAACATAAAGACAAAAAATCCATATTTTGTTTTTTCTTGTAAAACGGTGCAGAGTATGGTATCATTTTGTATATAAAATATAAGGAGACCGAAAAATTGTCACGTCATCAAAAAAAACTTACCAAAAAACAAAAAATCATAATATATGTATCGTGCGCTGCAGCAGCAGTTGTGGCGGCTATTATTGCTGTGATTATATTAGTACATACCGTTAAAAATCCGCCTGCTATTATCTTTAATTCAAACAGCGCGTCATACACATCAAACTTAAGCGACCTTGTGGGCTCGTCGGGTATTATTGTACCCGAAGCCACTATTACTATCACGCCCGAAGGCAATAACGAAAAGGTCGAAAACATAATAGAAGCCGCGCAAAATATAGAACAGACAAAACAAAACATGGTAGTAGTAAAAACCTCTACTATTGACACAAGCGGACTGCAAAAACGTCAGGTAAAAATACCTGTGCAATTTTTAGCGCAAAATCCTGAACTGCCTACAGGTTGTGAGATAACCTCTCTTACCACAGTGCTTAATTACTATGGCTACAATGTATCAAAAACCGAAATGTCGGATGAATACCTCGACAAGACGGTAGATAAAATAGGAAACTTTTGGGAAGTTTTTGTTGGCAATCCACGCAAAAACGGTTTTGGTTGTTATGCAAAACCCATTGTTAATGCCGCAAACCGTTATCTTGCAACCCAAAACAGCAGATACAAAGCTGTAGACTACAGCGGAACCGAATTTGAAGACCTTTTAGGTCTTGTTGAAAAAGGTACACCTGTAATTATCTGGAGTACTATGTACGGTGAAGAAGAAAACAACCTACGCACACCTTATGCCACGGTTAAATGGAGTGTTGACGGTCAAAACCTGCAGTGGATATCCCCCGAACACTGTATGGTACTTATAGGTTATGACCTTGACCGCAACGTCGCCATTGTGTCTGACCCACAACGCGGTATTGTAGAATACGACCTTAATACTGTAAAGGCTCGGTATCTGGCGCTTTATTCACAGTGTGTAGTGTTTGAAGAAATTCCCGTTATTAACGGCATCGAAAACGGTGCTACATACTACACTACACGGTATGTAACCGTTGCTGATTACAATCTTCAGTCCGTAACAGTAAACGGCACAGAAAAAGACACCGCGTTTTTTATATACGGTAACGCTGTTAATATGTATGTTATAGAGGCTACCGATGCTGACGGCAACACAATAACATATACCATTTATACTAAACCCATAAAATCACTGTTAGATCCTATTGCCGATTTGAGCGAATTTACAGTAACCGCTGACCAACGCGATACCATAGAAACTGTTAAAAATTCGGCTTTTGAAATTGATACAAGTTATTCACCACCGCTCGAAACAAAATTGCTTGATGAGGTTGTAAATACTTGTGACAAACTACTTAACAAAATAACCGAGGTTCAGGACGAATTAGACCGCATTGCACAAGCGATAAGTGATTATGAAACAAACAAACCCGAAAACGCCGATAATAAGTTACTTATAGATTTAGAAAGCGATATTGAAGTGCTTTTAGCAGGCAATAATCTTACCAGTGCGCAACGTACAACGCTTAACTCCTTAAAGACAAAATGTCACAATTGGATGGATGATGCACCGTAAGATGAACCCACTATGCCTTAGATAGAATATTTTTTTAAAAAAATAAAAAAAATGCTTGCAATCTGTGAAGTTTTCTGTTATTATAGTGTTTGCTATGTGACCGATTGAGTCTCGGTCGATTCAAAAAGGAGGTGCAACCAATGGCAAAATGTGAAATTTGCAGCAAAGAAATTGCTTT
>CAYOVQ010000149.1:0-2508 GCA_964407485.1 uncultured Ruminococcus sp. | reverse complement strand
AAATCGGTGAAAAAATCTTTGTTTTTATTTTATTTTTCTGTTTTTTGGTGGTTTTTGTGTTGACATTTATGTGGTTTTGATATATAATAAACACAATTAGTAAAGTGAGGTATTGTCTATGCCATACACATATACAAAAAACATTGAAAAATCACCGCGTATACAGCGTCTTATTGATCATCTTTATGCCAAGATGCCTGAGATAGAGGCTGACCGCGCAGTGCTCGTTACCGAGTCTTACAAGGCTACCGAGGGACAACCCATAATTTTGCGCAGAGCCCGCGCGTTTGCGCATATACTTGAGAATTTGCCTATCACTATCCGTCCTGAAGAATTGATAGTTGGCAGTAATTCGATAGCCCCACGTGGATGTCAGGTGTTCCCCGAGTATTCTTACGAATGGCTTGAAGCAGAGTTTGACACTGTCGCAACCAGAAGCGCTGACCCATTTTATATATCAGAAGAGACCAAGGCAAAACTCAGTGCGGTTTACCCTTACTGGAAAGGCAAGACCACAAGCGAACTTGCCACCGCATATATGTCACCCGAAGCACTTTGTGCTATAGAACACAACATATTTACGGTTGGTAACTATTTTTATAACGGTATTGGTCACTTTACTGTAGATTACGGCAAGGTGCTGGCAGTTGGCTATAAAGGTATCATAGCCGAGGCTAACGAGGCTTTAAAAAAACTTGAGGTTTCTGATGCTGACTATGCTTCGCGCAGCGCCTTCTTGCAGGCAGTAATAATCAGTTGTGATGCGGTTATAAACTACGCTGACCGATATGCAACTCTTGCAAAACAGATGGCGGTTAATGAAAATGATGACAACCGCCGTGATGAACTTTTAAAAATAGCCGCTAACTGCGCGCGTGTACCACGCTATGGCGCTGAAAGTTTTTACGAGGCTTGTCAATCGTTCTGGTTTATACAAATGCTCTTGCAGGTTGAATCAAGTGGGCACTCAATATCCCCAGGTCGTTTCGACCAGTATATGAATCCTTATTTTGAAAAGGATTTTGCGGCAGGTAAAATAACCCGCGAGTTTGCTCAAGAATTAGTTGACTGCATCTGGGTAAAACTTAACGATCTTAACAAGGTTCGTGATGCGGCATCTGCCGAAGGTTTTGCAGGCTACAGTCTGTTTCAAAATCTTATCGCAGGCGGTCAGGATAAATATGGAAATGACGCTACAAATGACGTATCGTTTATGTGTATAAATGCTACGCTTCATGTAATGTTACCAATGCCATCGTTCTCGGTACGTGTCTGGAACGGCAGTCCTCACGAATTTTTGCTTCGCGCGGCAGAGGTTACCCGCACGGGTGTAGGCTTGCCCGCTTACTACAATGACGAGGTTATTATTCCGTCGCTTATGAGTCGCGGCGTTACATTGGAAGATGCTCGTAACTACAACATAATCGGTTGTGTTGAGCCCCAAGCACCCGCCAAAACTGATGGTTGGCACGATGCAGCATTCTTTAATATGTGCAGACCGTTAGAACTTGTTTTCTCAAACGGTGTCGATAAGGGTGTGCAGGTAGGTCTGCGTACAGGTGAACTACAGGACTTTGACACATTTGATAAGTTTTATGATGCATATAAGGCTCAAATGAACTACTTTATAAAACTGCTTGTAAACGCAGATAACGCTATCGATATGGCGCACGCGCGTCGTTGTCCGTTGCCATATCAGTCCTGTATGATAGAGGATTGTATCGGTCGCGGCAAAAGTTTGCAAGAGGGTGGCGCGGTTTACAATTTTACAGGTCCGCAAGGATTTGGTATCGCTAATGTAACCGATGCGCTTAATGCGGTTAAAACACTTGTATATGATAAAAAGATTTTAAAACTTTGTGAACTTAAAGCGGCGCTTGACAACAACTTTGGTCTTGATATGGATGCCGCAACTGCTGAAAAACTTACCAAGACTGTTGCGCAGAAATTGGTGGCAGATGGCAAGACCCTCACCGAAGAAGATATTAAATCTATCTATCTTGCAGTATCTAAAAACAGTGCTTCGAATGAGGATAAAAAACGTTACGGTGACATACTTGAAATGATTCAGGAATTACCAAAATACGGTAATGATTTGTCTGATGTCGATGCTTTCGCGCGTGATGTTGCTTATACATATACAAAACCGCTTGAAAATTACAAAAACCCACGCGGCGGTATATTCCAGGCGGGACTTTATCCCGTATCGGCAAATGTGCCGCTTGGCGCGCAGACTGGCGCGACTCCCGATGGCAGAGCGGCATTCACGCCTATTGCTGACGGTGTGGGTCCTGCAGCCGGCAGAGATGCAAAGGGTCCTACAGCGGCGGCAAACTCTGTTGCAAAACTTGATCATCTTATTGCATCAAACGGAACGCTATTTAATATGAAATTTCATCCAAGCGCATTGGCAGGTCCCAGCGGACTTGAAAGTTTTGTAGCGCTTGTGCGCGGCTTCTTTGACCAAAAGGGTATGCATATGCAGTTTAACGTTGTAAGCCGTGAAAC
>CAYOVQ010000148.1:0-2511 GCA_964407485.1 uncultured Ruminococcus sp. | reverse complement strand
CTGTGTCTTTTGCAATCTGCTGACACTGCTCAACAAGTGCGCTGTCGGGGAAATACTTTTTGTTGGTACAAGCCACAAAGTGCATACCCATTTTAGCGCAACCAACCATAAGTGAATTACCCATATTGTAACGAGCATCACCCATATAAACGAGTTTTTTGCCACGAAGTTCACCAAAATGCTCACGAATTGTAAGAAAATCGGCTAAAATCTGTGTAGGATGAAACTCGTTTGTAAGTCCGTTCCATACAGGAACACCCGCGTATTTAGCCAGTTCTTCAACAATCTCCTGCCCAAAGCCGCGGTATTCGATACCGTCATACATTCTGCCGAGCACTCTCGCAGTATCTGCAATACTTTCTTTTTTACCTATCTGTGAGCCTGTGGGGTCAAGATATGTCGGGTGCATACCAAGGTCGGCAGCCGCCACTTCAAAAGCGCAACGTGTGCGTGTACTTGTTTTTTCAAATATGAGCGCAATGTTTTTACCCTCATAATATTTATGCGGTGTACCGCATTTCTTTTTTTCTTTAAGTTCTGCGGCAAGGTCTAAAAGACCTGCAATTTCTTCACTTGTAAAATCGAGCAATTTTAAAAAACTTTTACCCTTTAAATCCATTATCTTGCAACCTCTTTAATTATATCTATTGCCCGCCTTAAATCCTCAAAAGGAATATTAAGCGCAGGTAATAATCTTACCTTATCCTTTGCGGTAAGACATAAAACACCCTTTTCCATAGCGGATTTAACCACCTCTGCGGCGGGCTTTGCGGTTTTGATACCAATCATAAGTCCCATACCGCTTACACTTTCAATACCATCAGCATTTTGAAGCGTCTTAAAAATATATTCGCTCTTTTGGGCAACCTCACAAAGAAGCGTATCATCTATACGGTTTACAATGCTTAAAGCACCAGCCGCGCAAACGGGATTACCGCCATAGGTAGAGCCGTGGTCACCGAAACTTAACACGCTTTCTACCCTTTCACCTAAAATTGCCGCGCCTATTGGTAAACCGCCGCCAAGACCCTTGGCAGTAGTGACAACATCTGGAGTTATACCATAGTTCATATAGCCGTAGAACTTACCTGTTCTGCCGTTACCTGTCTGAACTTCGTCAACAATTATAAGAAAATTCTTTTCATTAGCAAGGTCTGCAATCGCCTTAACAAAGTCAGGCTCTAACGCAATTACACCGCCCTCACCCTGAACACACTCGAACATAACAGCGGCAACGTTGTTTTTATCTACTGTCTTTTTAAGCGCTTCAATATCATTTGCAGGTGTATGTACAAAGCCTGTAGTCAGCGGCTGAAAGAGCTTATGAAAATGATCTTGCCCCGTTGCCGCAAGCGTTGTAAGAGTTCTGCCGTGAAAACTATTGTTAAGGGTAACAATTGTATAACAATCATCACCTTTATTTTCTGCCGCCCATTTACGAGCAACCTTTATAGCGCACTCGTTTGCTTCGGCGCCCGAGTTAGAAAAAAACACCTTTTTAAGTCCTGTTTTTTCACATAATGCCTTTGCCAGCATCGCGCACGGCTCGGTGTAATAAAGGTTAGACATATGTTGTAGTTTGCCCGCCTGTATGGTTACAGCGGTCGCCCACTGCTCGTCTGCAATACCAAAAGCGGTAACACCTATGCCCGAGCCCATATCAATATATTCTTTACCGTTTTTGTCATACACTTTAGAGCCTTTACCCTCTAACAATTCAACAGGAAAACGGTTGTATGTATTTGCAACGTATTGCTTATCCACTGATATTAAGTCTATCATTTTTCACTTACCATTGTACCTGCACCCTCATCCGTAAGAAGTTCCATAAGAATAGAGTGTGGTACCCTACCATCCATAATAACAACATTTTTAACACCCTTGTGAATTGCCTCGATACAGCAATCAACTTTAGGTATCATACCGCCCGAAATAACGCCCTCGCCCTTTAATTTCTCAATCTCACTAATAGTAAGATGAGGAATAATAGTGCTGGGGTCGTCTTTATCACGCAGTATGCCGTCAATATCGGTCATCATAATAAGACGTTGAGCGCCCAATGCCCCCGCAATAAATGCCGCCGCGGTATCGCCGTTTATATTATAGGCATTACCCAACTTGTCGCATCCGATGGTTGATATTACGGGAATATAGCCTTTTTCAAGCAGGTCAAGTACGGGCGTTATATGCACCTTTGTAATCTTACCGACATAACCTAAACGCTCGTCCTTAATTTCAGACTCGATAAGTCTGCCGTCCATACCCGAAATGCCCATGGCCTTGCCGCCCTTCATTTCAAGAAGGTTTACAAGGGTCTTATTTACCTTGCCTGCAAGCACCATCTGAACGATATCAACGGTTTCTTTATCGGTAACGCGAAGACCGTCTACAAACTGCGGTTTTTTGCCTAACCTATCCATAAGGTCGTTTATTTCGGGACCGCCGCCGTGAACAAGCACTACCTTAACGCCAATAAGCCACAAAAGAACAATATCTTCCATAACCTGCTGC
>CAYOVQ010000147.1:0-2571 GCA_964407485.1 uncultured Ruminococcus sp. | reverse complement strand
AAAAAGTTAGATATTGACCCGAACGAACTGTAATATTAAAAGAGAGAAGTCAAAATTTGAGGCTTCTCTCTTTTATTTTGCAAGTGGATGAAATTTTGCGTATGACTGAACATATTTGCTTTTTATAAGTTGTGCGTAGATTTGGGTTGATGATATATCAGAATGACCGAGCATATCCTTTATATCTTTAAGTTGTGCCCCATTCTCAAGCAGATGTGCCGCAAAAGAATGGCGCAGTGTGTGCGGTGTAATGTCTTTCTTGATGCCTGCTTTATCTGCATAGTGTTTGATGATTTTCCAAAAACCCTGACGCGACATAGGTTGTCCGTTCATATTGGTGAATAAATGTTCCTCTCCCGAATTTTGAACAAGCGCAGGACGCGCTACTGTACAATATTCGGTAAGATGCTTATTAGCCGCGGGATACACAGGCACGATGCGTTCGTGTTTGCTGTTGTGGGTATGTATAATGCCTATTTGCAGATTAATATCACTAATTGTCAGTTCAATTAGTTCTGACACTTTTATGCCTGTCGCATAAAGCAGTTCAAGCATAGCCTTGTCGCGTATACTCTTATAATCGTTACCGTCGGGCTGTGAAAGTAGTAGCATAATCTCTTTAGAATCAAGCACATCGGGTATCTTTCGCGCTGTTTTTGGTCCCTTAATATCTTTGGTTGGGTCAGCCTTAATTGTACCGTTAGCAACCAAAAAACTAAAATACGAATGCAGCGAGGCTACCGTTCTTGTTTTTGTGGCATCAGATTTACCGATAAAAGTTAAATATTCAATATACTTAATGATATAATTCTCATTAACGTTTTCTATGGTTTTAGCACCGTTTTGTGAGCAGTATGAGATAAATTGATTAACGTCGCGCAAATATGCTTCTAACGTATTTTTAGAGCATTTTTTAGTTGTTTCAAGATAGTTTCTAAAAAGTTCTAAACATTCGTTACTCATAACTACTCACCTCTCCTCTTGTTTAAAAGTTAAAGAATTTAAAGAACAATAGATTTAATATAATATCAATTATCGAACACAAAAGTGATATTGCAATAAAAATCAAATACTTACCGCAATAAATTTTAAAGTTAATATAAAGGCTTGCGGGTTTGCTGCGCGGCAAAGTAAGTTTTGCCACATCTAAGGAAAAATCTATAGCATATCTTGCGGCAAAAAAACAGCAAATCGTAAATATAATCGATGGTGGAATAAGTATCATAGCGTTAAACGCGATACCGTTAAGCCCATGCGACTGATACAAATAAGATGATACTGTGCCAAATATTATTCCCTGCCATACAGTTATAAACGGTGTAACAGCGACTCCTAACATTGAAGTGCCCGACAAAAAATATAAAGTTAAAACAAGTAAATATGATACAAAACAAATAAGTATCTTCTTAAAAATGTTAGAACCTGTATGTACAGTTGTATAGTGGTTAAAGTATAATTCGGCAATGTTGGTTAACCAGACGTTTTTGCTAAACATCAATGAGCCAACCGTAATACCCGCTATAAACAAAACGCAAAGCAAAATAAAAACTTTGTTAAGGGTTACATAATCAAGCAACTTTAACCTTTTTAAATTTACTATAATTCCTTTTCTCATAACAACATCTCCTTTAAGACATTATATGAGAAACAAGGACAAGATATGTGACACTATATTTTGAAATGTTGCAAAAAGCAATATCAAGATATTGTGATTCTATCTGTTTTATGTTAACTTGACTGATTTTGAATTTTAGGGCAAAAATAACGCGCCTTAAAAAGCCGCTTATTATTTATACAATAAAAAAGATTTTATGTCAACTACAATTTTGTAACCTTTTAAAACTTTATGTAAACTAATTATGTAAACCACACAAAATGTATTGCCGACGTGGTTATGTAAACCACAATTTATAGTAATTTACCCCTTTAAAAATTTATTTTTTTATGGTATAATATTTTTAAGAACTTTATCGAGGTGTTATATATGAAAAAGACAGTAATTATTACAGGCGCTTCAAAAGGTATTGGCGCGGCAACTGCTATTTTATTTGCAAGAAAAGGTTATAACGTTGTAATTGGGTATAATGAGTCATATCAGATTGCAAAGATGCTCTCCTCTTCCCTCTCCTCACAGGGATACAGCGTAATGCCGTTTAAGGTTAACGTAACCAATAAATTAGAAACAGATTTGCTTATTAAAGAGACTGTTTATAAATTTGGTGCAGTCGATGTACTTATCAACAACGCCGGTGTTGCATTTAGCGGTCTTATTACTGACACAGACGAATTTGATTCTGATAGAATATTCGATATAAACCTTAAGGGTGTATATAACTGCTGTAAATCAGTTACACCAATTATGGTAAATCAAAAGAGTGGTAAAATTATAAACATTTCGTCTATGTGGGGTCAGGTTGGCGCTTCGTGTGAGGTAGCATACTCCGCCGCAAAAGCGGGTGTAATAGGTCTTACAAAAGCGCTTGCAAAGGAGCTTGCTCCCAGTGGTATTACTGTAAACTCTATTGCGCCCGGTCTTATTGAAACATCAATGAACTCAAACATCAGCGTTGA
>CAYOVQ010000146.1:0-2571 GCA_964407485.1 uncultured Ruminococcus sp. | reverse complement strand
ATTACTTTCTTATTACCATAATGCGAAGAACGCCTTCGGTAATGCCTGCAATACGTTCAAGTTCTGCAGGAAGGCTTGGTTCACTAGTCATTGTTGTGAAAACATAGTAACCTTCAGTTTCATCGTTGATAGGATATGCAAGTCTGCGCTTACCCCATTCGTCAACATTTTCAACTGTGCCGTTTTTTGCGATAAGGTCATTGAACTTTTCTTTAAGAGCGTTTACAGCTTCATCGCCGTTTGCTACTGAAAGAACGAGTGCTACCTCATACTTATTGGCCATTTTGTTGCACCTCCTTCTGGTCTAATGGCTCTGCGCACTTGCGCAGGGCAAGGAGCTAAATTTGAGTAAAATCTCAATTAGCGTCTAATATTATAACACAATTTTTAAATTTGTCAACTTTTTTATATTTTCAATTGATTTTTTCAGCATTATATAATATAATAAACGCGGAAAACAATAAGGAGAATTTGATTTATGCTACTTGCAATAGATATCGGCAATACAAATATCACCCTTGGCGCATACAATGATGACGTTTTATGCTTTACGGCGCGTCTTGCCACAGCGCACGGTACAACTTCTGACCAATATGCTGTTGAGATTAAAAACATACTCGAATTGCACGGCCTTGAATATACGGCTATTGAAGATTGTATTATTTCATCTGTTGTTCCCTCTGTGGGCGGCGCAGTTTGCAATGCTGTATCTCTGCTTTGCGATATTGTACCGCTTGAATTGGGACCAGGTGTTAAAACAGGTCTTAACATTAAAATTGATAACCCCGCACAATTAGGCGCAGACCTTGTAGCAGGTGCTGTTGGCGCAATATCGGAATACACTCTACCCTGTGTCGTTATTGATATGGGTACTGCATCTACTATCAGTGTTATCGATAGCAATGGCGCATACTTAGGCGGCGTGATTTCGGCAGGTGTTCGCCTTACCCTTAAAGCATTAAGCGAAAATACTGCGCAACTGCCAGCAATAGATATTTCCGCACCAAAATCGGTTATCGGCTCTAATACCGTTGACTGTATGAAATCCGGACTTATTTTTGGAACTGCGGCTATGATTGACGGTTTGCTCGACCGCATTACCGAAGAGCTTGGCGAAATACCAACAGTTGTTGCTACGGGTGGGCTTTCAAAAGATATTATTGTGCATTGCAAAAATGAAATCATTTATAACGCAAATCTGCTTCTTGACGGCTTGCGTGAAATATATGAAAAGAACAGATAATACGAGGTGTTTCCAATGTTAAAAGAAGAACTAAAAAACCGTAATTTACCCGAACTTAAATCGCGTGAAGAAATGGTAGAAATAATGCAACATGAAGTTTACGGCTATTTACCCAAAAACAATTTTGAGTGGTCGGTTGCTAACCAAAAAAACATTGAAATTCGTTTTGCAAAAGGCAATGTGATTCATTCAAGTGTTGATTTTACACTTACTAATGAACGCGGAAGTCATACATTCCCTGTTCACCGACTTTTGCATCAAGACGGTAAAAAGCACCCCGTTATTCTTTGTATCAATTTTGATAAAATAGTACCTAATAAATATTTTCCAATTGAAGAAATTGCCGAACAAGAATTTGATGTTATTACATATTGCTATACCGATATTACAAGTGATAACGATGATTTTACAACAGGTATTGCACCACTTGTATTTCCTAACGGTAGATTAAATGATACCGATTGTGGTAAAATCGGTCTTTGGGCTTTTGCCAATATGCGCGTTCTCGACTATGCGCTTACTTTGGACGGCACCGATGAAAAGAATGTTGCAATTCTCGGTCATTCCCGTCTTGGTAAAACAGCATTAGTTACAGGTATGTTAGATGAACGTTTTACCCATGTATTTTCAAATAATGCCGGTTGTGCTGGCGATGCTATCGCTCGCGGTGGTACAGGTATTCAATTTGATGATGAAGGCAATTTTCTCATAGAAAGAGAATTCCGTGGTGAAAATATTGAAGTAATTACACGTGTATTCCCATATTGGTTCTGCGCAAACTACAAAAATTATGCAGAGCAAGGCTACGGCACCGATTTTGACCAACATTTCCTTATGGGAAGCATCGCTCCGCGTAAAGTGTGCGTAAATGCTGCTGAACTTGACTACTGGGCAGACCAAAAAAGTGAACAACTTTGCTGTATGGCAGCATCTGAGGCTTGGAAAAATATGGGTCTTGACGGATTGCAGGAATGTGACCACTATCTAACTGCAGGTGAAAAATTACTTGACGGTAACGTTGGTTTCTTTATGGCGCCAACAAAACATTTCTTATCACGCCACGCTTGGAACAATTATATGGAGTTTATGCGCAAACATTTAAATAAATAATTTTGAGGTATTCCTTATGTTAAAGCAAGAACTTTCAAAACGTAATCTTCCCCCGTTGCTTTCACGTGAAGAAATGATTGAAATTATGCAGCGCGAAGAATATGGTTATTTGCCTGAAAACAACTTTGAGTGGTCGGTCTTAAATTACAAACATAAAGACGGTCGTCTTGCAAAGGGTGAAGTTATCTATTCAACCGTTGATTTTACACTTACCAATA
>CAYOVQ010000145.1:0-2578 GCA_964407485.1 uncultured Ruminococcus sp. | reverse complement strand
GCTCGCAAGAGAAAGTTCCGCTAATTTACGGCACTTAAAAGGCGATTAGGGAACTGTCCCTTATCGCCTTTTTATTTTTTTAACGGAGAATTTATATGTTACTTAAACCCAATATTAAACTTCACGGTATAACCGATATTACCGTAGAACTTTTAAATAAATTTGATATAAAGGCATTGCTTTTAGATGTCGATAACACAATGTCTACCCATCACGGCACAGTGCTTACCGACGGACTAATCGAATGGATTGCAAATATGCAACAAAACGGCATTAAACTTATGGTGCTTTCTAATTCAAAACGTCACCGTATACAACCGTTTGCCGCGCGCATAGGTCTGCCGTTTATAAGTTTAGGTTGCAAACCTTTACCCACAGGATATTTGCGCGGTGTAAAGGCTTTGGGTGAAAAACGCAAAAATGTTGCTATTGTGGGCGATCAGATTTTTACCGATGTTTTAGGCGGCAACGCGGTAGGTGTAAAAACCATACTGCTTTCCCCAATAAAATTAGAAGACGGCTGGTCCTTTAAGGTTCGCCGCCGTTTAGAAAAAGAGATTTATAAAAAATACAATTTACAAGACTATGAGGGATAATTATGTCAGCAAAATTTGGTCCTGCGGGCAATTCTAACAGTTTTTTTAAAATGGGATACAAGGGCAGTTTGCAAGTGCCCGAATATATACAGCGTATGGGGCTTGATGCATTTGAGTATCAGTGCGGCAGAGGTGTTAATATTGGTGAAGACAAGGCTCGTGAATTAGGAAAATTAGCCGCAGAAAAAAACATCACACTATCTCTTCACGCGCCGTATTATATATCTATGTCATCGGTCGAGGAAGAAAAGCGTCTTAATTCTATAAATTATATTATGTCTTCTGCAAAAGCAGTAGATTATATGGGTGGCAATCGCATTGTGGTGCACACAGGCTCTTGCGGTAAAATCAGCCGAGAGACTGCGTTAGACCTCGCAATAGATACTATGAAAAAGGCGCTCGCGGCTCTTGATGCTGAGGGACTCGGCCATATTCATATTTGCCCTGAAACTATGGGTAAGGTAAATCAACTTGGCACTTTGGATGAGGTTTTGGCACTTTGTAAAATAGATGAACGACTTATTCCTTGCATAGATTTTGGACATCTTAATGCGCGTGATTTAGGTTACTTTAAAACAAAAGAAGATTATAAGACAGTGTTTGATAAAATTGAAAACGCATTAGGTTATGACCGACTTTGCACGTTTCATTCTCATTTTTCAAAAATTGAATACACTGCAGGCGGCGAAAAGCGACATCTAACGTTTGAAGATACCGTTTACGGACCTGATTTTGAGCCTGTGCTTGACCTCGTTGTTCAAAAAGAATGCAGCCCTATTTTTATTTGCGAATCCGACGGCACACAGGCGGAGGACGTTAAACTTATGAAGGATTATTACAATCGTCAAATTGATGTATAAATTTGTTTTTTAACTTGCATTAGCAATACGTTTGTGCTATACTTGCCCACGTACGAATTTTTAAATTAAGAGGGGATTATCGTGCAATTTTTATTAACTTTATCAGTAGCAATTTTTGCGGGACTTATGTTGTCTCGTCTTGCAAAAAAGGTAAAACTTCCTGCGGTTACCGCCTACCTTGTAGCAGGTGTGCTTATCGGACCTTATGTGCTTGGCGCATTAGGCGTTAAAGGACTCGGCTTTATAAGCCACGCAGATGTTAAATCATACAGTATTATAAGCGACGTGGCACTTGGATTTATTGCTTTTTCAATAGGTAATGAGTTCAGACTTGCTCAACTTAAAAAGATTGGTAAGCAGGCGACTGTAATAGGTATTTTTCAAGCCGTGTTTACCACACTTTTGGTAGATGCCGCGCTTATTGGTTTGCATTTTATAATACCCGATAAATTGCCTCTGCCCGCGGCAATTGTTTTGGGCGCGGTAGCAGCGGCAACTGCGCCTGCCGCTACGCTTATGGTAGTGCGTCAGTATAAGGCAAAAGGCCCCGTTACCGACGTTTTACTGCCCGTTGTAGCGCTTGACGATGCGGTAGGTCTTGTACTTTTTGCAATATCTTTCGGCGTGGCAAAAGCAATTGACAGCGGAACAGTTGACCTTATTTCTGTAATAGTTGAGCCTGTTGTAGAGGTTGGTATGTCGCTGTTGCTCGGCTTTGTTATGGGCGCGATATTTACCTTCTTTGAGCGCTTTTTCCATTCGCGTTCAAAGCGTCTTGCAATGTCGGTGGCATTCGTGCTGGCAACGGTTGGTTTGTCACAGTTAAAATTTGAAGTTTTTGGCGTTCATGTGGCATTTTCGTCATTGCTTGTTTGTATGATGCTCGGCACAGTATTTTGCAATATGTGTGATTTTTCAGAAAATCTTATGGACCGACTTGACCGTTGGACCGCGCCACTGTTTATACTGTTCTTTGTAATAAGCGGTGCAGAGTTTGAACTTTCTATATTCAAGGATGTTACGATTGTTCTTATTGGTTTGGTTTACATACTTGTTCGTTGCCTCGGTAAATACCTTGGCGCTCGTATCAGTTCACAAATGACAAAATGCGACCCCAATATT
>CAYOVQ010000144.1:0-2587 GCA_964407485.1 uncultured Ruminococcus sp. | reverse complement strand
ACGTGTGGGCAGTACCCGAAGGCACACCCATATTTCCAAACGAGCCAATAGTTACTGTGCGCGGTCCTGCAATTCAGGCAATGCTTATTGAAACAATGGTACTTCTTACCATTAACCATCAGTCGCTTATTGCCACCAAGGCAAACCGCATTGTCCGCGCGGCAAAGGGACGTCCTGTTATGGAGTTTGGCGCTCGCAGAGCGCAGGGCGCAGATGCCGCGTACTACGGTGCGCGCGCCGCAATTATCGGCGGTTGTAGCGGTACATCTGATATAAAGACCGCAAAAGATTTTGGCACTAAAGCAAGCGGTACTATGGCGCACAGCTGGGTGCAGCTTTTCCCCGATGAGTACACCGCCTTTAAGACCTATGCCGAGACCTATCCAAACAGTTGTATGTTGCTTGTTGATACCTACAATGTGTTAAAATCGGGCATCCCAAATGCTATAAAGGTGTTTGATGAGGTGTTAAAACCGCGCGGTTGTCGTCCTCTGGGTATCAGAATTGATAGTGGCGATATTGCGTATCTTTCCAAAAAAGCGCGTAAAATGCTTGACGATGCAGGCTACCCCGATGCTAAAATCTGCGTTTCAAACTCTTTGGACGAGCATCTTATTCGCGATATGGACATTCAGGGCGCTTGTATCGATAGCTACGGCGTAGGTGAACGTCTTATTACCGCATCAAGCGAGGCTGTTTTCGGCGGTGTGTATAAACTTGTCGCTACCGAACAAGACGGCATTATTACGCCAAAAATCAAGATTAGTGAAAACATTGCAAAAATTACCGTGCCTGGTGTAAAAATTCCGTGGCGTCTTTACGATAAAAAAACAGGCAAGGCTATTGCCGACGTTATCACTCTTAATTATGAAAAGATTGACGACACCAAGCCTTATGAAATATTTGACCCAACATATACCTGGAAGCGCAAGACCATTACCGATTTTTATGCGCGCAAATTGCAGGTTAAGATTTTTGAAAAGGGAGAGCAGGTTTATACCTCGCCCACCGTTACCGAGATTGCCGCTTTGCGTGAAAAACTTGTAGACAACCTTTGGGATGAAGTTAAACGTTTTGAAAAACCGCACACATACTATGTTGATTTAAGCCAAGACCTTTGGGATCAACGCAATGAACTGCTTAACAAAGCCAATAAAAAATAAAGGAGATTTAAAATGAAACGATTTTTAAGTTTTATTCTTTGTATAATCTTTGTATTCTCATTCTCCGCCTGCGGTAAAAATTCGAGCGGAAGCGACCACAGTGTTGATATAGAGTATTATGCTAAACTGGGTCAAATTGCCGACCTTGATTACAAATTAGGCGACGACATCGAAGACACCAAGACCGCGTTAAGCGAGACTATCGATGAAGACGGCGAACCTCTTTATTTTGATTACACTTCGGGTGATTATACCGTTATGACCGATGGTACGGTTTGTTGTTGCTACAAAACCGAAGATGCCGATTCGGGCATCTCTCACATCGTAAAATACGGAGACGCGTTTGGCTTTAATGTAGGCGCCGTATCTACCGAGGTGCGCGACACTATGAGCGATATGGGCTATACAGCAACCGAACGCGACGCAAAAGACGGCGAATTGTTCTTCTTGCCCGCAAGCGCAGGTATCACCGTTTTAGAATACCAGATTAAAGAAAACACCGTTTTGTTTGTGTTTCAAGAACACGCTTTAAGCGCTACGGTAGTTTATAAATAATTTTTGAAATTTTTCAGGAGACCCTAAACCCTTATGTTATTAGACGAAAAACAAATTACAGGCACTTTTCCCGCAATGGCATTGCGCGGACTTGTTGCTTTTCCCGATATGATGCTGACGCTTGACGTGGGCAGAAAAAAATCGGTGCGCGCTTTAAGTTACGCTATGGACAAAAACGTGCCGATTTATTTAGTAACCCAAAAAGACATCGCTGTCGAAGACCCAAACTCTACCCACCTTTATGAGATGGGTTGCCTTTGTCGCGTGCGTCAGGTGCTAAAAATGCCCGACGGCGGCGCCAAGGTATTAGTAAAAGGTCTTTACCGCGCGCGTCATCTTGCTTTTAACGATAACGGCTCACACTACGTTGCATCCATAGAAAAATGCGAGAACAAACCCATTCGCAACCGCGAGGTTTATATTGAAAGTCTTATCCGCCGTATACGTAACGAATTCGAGCGTTATGCCAATGTGGCTCAAAATCTGCCAAATGATATTATTCTTAACGTAGCGACCAATGCAAACCTTGCAAATCTCTGCGATTTTATCGCGTTTAATATTCCCGCGCCGTTTGACGATAAGCAGTATGTGCTTGAACAACTTAATGTTGTAACCCGCGCCAAAATATTGCTTGAACTGCTGTCAAAAGAGCGTGAAGTTACCGAAATTGACAACCGCATTGGTCAGAAAACGCGTGCCCATATTGATGAAAACCAGCGTGATTATTATCTTAAAGAGCAAATGCGTGTTATAAGCGAGGAACTTTACGGCGATGATACCATGGGCGAGATTGACGAGTATCACGAAAAAACAGAGCAGCTTAACGCAAGTGATAAAATTAAAGAAAAAATTCACACCGAAATAAACAA
>CAYOVQ010000143.1:0-2643 GCA_964407485.1 uncultured Ruminococcus sp. | reverse complement strand
AATATCACTAAAAATTAATCCAAGATGGATTCGAACCATCGAAATTTACCTGTATATAATAAAGTTGACATTTTAAAAGCTATCATCTATACTAATAATGGTAGGCGAGGTACGGAGTGAGACTGATTTTGGGACACCCATACTTACGACCCTATCTAAAACTCTCGTTGATGGTGCTAAACTACCTATGCAGTTTAGGGTTATCAATGAGAGTGTTTTTTTGAGAAAATATGTAGTGGTTCAAACACATAGGTCAAAAAATCAAAGAGATTCGGATTTGTGCAACCTTTTTAATTCTGTATATGGAGAAAGGGATTCGAACAAGGAGAGAGCGTAGCGGAAAAAGAGTACCAACCACAAGGGTTAGTACTCTTTTTGTTATTTTTCATATTTATAAACTAACCGAATAATCTTTCTTAAATCCATGCGCACCAAATATCTGCCACTTGCCAACGCCAAGCCGTCCAATTATTGCCCTGCGCTCTTCCGCACACAATTCAGAGTCTGTATCAACCGAAGTCATAAGTATTGGCGCATATTGGTTATATTCGGCCTGTTCGGGGGTAAGTCCATGTACATTTATATAAACATCCCCCGTAATTGCAATATGGTTTGTATAATCAATAAGAACTATCTCTCCCGGCAAATGTCCGCCCTTCCCTTCGTAAACCTCAAAATGAAGCTCTTCAAAATCAAAAAATCCTATCTGAGTAAGCGGCTCTGTCAGATTTTCAATATTGTTCCATAATGTTGTAACCTTTTGAGGATCCACTGCTTTATAAGAAGTAAGTATTTTACAAATATTGATGTACGGTTTGTGAAGTGGATTCTTTTCACGGTATCCGCCGTTCCCAAAATATTCATTTTTTAGACACCTGGCTGTTTTAGAACTGGCAATAATTTCATCAAATATAGGTAACAATCCGCAATGGTCAACGTCTGCATGGGTTACAAGAATAGTTTTCTTTATATTCTCAAAATTTGGTATAACCTTTTTAAAAACTAAAAGCATTTCTTCGGTATAACAAGCGTAACCACTATCTACAAATAAAACATTATCGTTACTTCTTATGATAATGGTGTTGCTGCCGCAAGGTGGCTCTATTAAAACGATTTCGGTATTATCGGTCAGTTTATGAGTACTTATTCTCGGCATAAACGCCTTGCCTTTTGATGCGCCGAGCAATTCGGCAAATTTGCTTATGCTGTCAAAAGTTCTATACGGTGACAGCCCCTGCTCATCAAGGGTCTGCATCGCAAGATTGACGTGAACCAATAATTCTCGACTAACATCCTCCGACAGTCCCATTGTTTGAGAAAGCCCTAAAACGTAATTGTTATAAAAAATACTGTTATCAAAAACCTTTTCCGAACTGTTATAATCAATAACACGAACCCTGCATAATTTTTCCGCTTCTTTTAAAAATTCGGATATTTTATCTTGGTCCTCAACATAAAGTCCCATCTTGAATAATTGATAATCCGTTCCATTTTCCTGTGAACTTATATAAGAAATATTAAAATTAAAATTATTTATAAGCGTCAGAACATTGGTAACGCTGCCTGGGATGTCTTCAAGGCAAAATTCAATCAAAACAACACTTGTTTTATTTGCATTACTTTGCAAATATCCTATTTTTCGAAGTTCGATATCCGCCTTTTTTAACTGCTCATCGGTGCCTTCAGCATCAATAAAAAGTGTGTGCGAATCAACTGCCTTGTTATAACTAACACGTGTGATATTTATTCCCAGAGCAGAAAAGCATTTACTTGCCTTTAAAAAAGAACCTATATGGTTCGGCATAGAAGTAACATAAGTCTTTTTCATATTATCACCTCGATTATTGATTACGTTTGCACATTACGATAGCTTCAGTAACATCTCTTAATACCAATTCGCCGTTTTGATTATAAACATCTATAGAAACCTCTACAAGACCGTTTTTTTCATTTCGTTTAATGAGGTTGGTTATGGTTGCTTTTCCTGTAAGAATATCGTCTGCATAAACCGGTTTTACCCATTCAATTTTTGTGGACTTACCTGCAAGCAATTCTTCACCAAAAAAATCAACCTCAAGATATTTTGCCCATACCGACATAAAAGACATCACACCTGGTGCTATCAGTTTACCAAAGGGGGTCTTTTTTGCATATTCCTCATCAGTATGAAGCGGAATATTGTCATAATCACGTGCAAAATCTAACATTTTTTCTTTTTTTATAATAGCAGGTGCAATATCCACCGACATACCAAGTTTAAGTTCATCAAAAAACATCTTAACACCTCTTAACATTTTGCACTATATTTGAGAAATATTTTAGCACTTTAAAGCGCTGATGTCAATGTGTTTGTAATAATAAATCATTGAAAACAAAATAAATTTTTGTTATAATTGGCTCATTAAGGATTCAGAGGTATTTTTATGCAAACAAAACATATGACCATAGTTTTTGATGACGGTCCGCTACCATTTATGTGTGAAATGGTTGATTTATTTAACGAATATGGGTTTAAAGCCGGTTTTGCCGTGATGGGCAGTAGAATTAACGACGATACCGAATATATGCTTAAATACGCTGTTGATAACGGTTTTCAGCTTGTGGGGCATTCACACTCTCACCCACGTCTTGAAACCATCACAA
>CAYOVQ010000142.1:0-2739 GCA_964407485.1 uncultured Ruminococcus sp. | reverse complement strand
GTTGTGCAATCTGTTTTTTAGCATTTGGAAGTATTGCAATACCGTCACCGCCGTAAACCTTTTTAACAACAGCCTCAATCTTATCCTCAATACTGCCGTCAAGTTCGTAAGAGAAAGCAAAGTCACCCTGTTCTTCTTCACAAAGACGTACAACCTCGCGAGCCAGAGCCTCGCCGCCCTTACCGCCATCCGCCCAAACGGTAGAAAGCACAGTATTTACACCAAGTTCTTTGCATTTTGCGATAATAAAATCAATTTCGTTATCAGTATCGGTCGGGAAACGGTTAACCGCTACAACACAGGGTAGTTTGTAAACATTTTTAATGTTAGATACATGGCGTAAAAGGTTTGGTATTCCCTTTTCAAGTGCTGTAAGGTCTTCGGTATCGAGTTGTTTTTTATCGAGTCCACCATGCATCTTAAGTGCGCGAACTGTGGCGACAACTACAACTGCGTCAGGTGTAAGCCCTGCCATACGGCACTTTATATCAAGAAACTTTTCAGCGCCCAAGTCAGCGCCAAAGCCTGCTTCTGTAATAGCGTAATCGCCCATTTTGAGCGCAAGTTTGGTAGCCATTACAGAGTTACAACCGTGAGCAATGTTAGCAAAAGGTCCGCCGTGAACAAAAGCAGGCGTTCCCTCAAGTGTTTGAACAAGATTTGGCTTTAAAGCATCTTTAAGTAACGCTGTCATAGCGCCAACGGCTTTTAAATCGCCCGCTGTGACAGGTTTATCGTCATAGGTATAACCAACTATTATTCGAGAAAGACGCTCTTTAAGGTCGGTTATAGAGGACGCTAGGCAAAACACTGCCATAATCTCGCTTGCAACTGTAATATCAAAGCCGTCTTCACGCGGAACGCCGTTTGCCTTGCCACCCAAACCATCTACTACAAAACGCAACTGACGGTCATTCATATCAACACAACGCTTCCAGGTGATTTTGCGAACATCAATTCCCAAAGCATTACCCTGCTGAATGTGATTATCAAGCATAGCGGCAAGCAGATTATTTGCCGCGCCAATAGCGTGAAAGTCACCGGTAAAATGAAGATTGATATCCTCCATAGGAACAACCTGAGCATAACCGCCGCCTGCGGCACCGCCCTTAACACCAAAAACAGGACCTAAAGAAGGCTCGCGAAGAGCCACTGTAACATCCTTGCCAATACGAGCAAGACCATCGGCAAGACCTATGGTAGTAGTGGTCTTGCCCTCGCCTGCAGGTGTGGGTGTGATCGCGGTTACAAGCACTAATTTGCCGTCTTTGCGGTCGGTATCGTTAAGCAAAGATAAATCAATCTTTGCCTTGTACTTACCGTACTGCTCAATGTATTTATCATCAACCTTTGCTTTTTTTGCAATTTCGGTTATGGGTTGCAATTTACACTGTTGCGCAATTTCAATATCAGATAAATAAGCCATTATATTCAACTCCGATAAAATTATTTAAAATATTTAACAGCCGCTTCAAACATACGGATATCGTATTCGCCAAGAACATTTTTATAAAGACCATCGCCTATACGCTCACTGTGACCCATCTTACCAAAAACTCTGCCGTCGGGCGAAGTAATGCCCTCTATTGCATACATTGAGTCGTTGGGGTTAAAGTGTATGTCGCTTGTAGCGTTACCGTTTAGGTCAACATACTGTGTAGCAATTTGTCCGTTTGCGGCAAGTTCTTTAATAAGTGTTTCGGGCGCTATAAAACGACCCTCGCCGTGAGAAATCGGCACATTGTAGATATCACCAACGTTTGTAAGAGACAGCCACGGTGACTTATTAGATGCAACGCGTGTACGAACAATACGCGACTGATGACGAGCAATTGTGTTAAATGTAAGTGTCGGGCAATTTTCATCAGTGTCGATGATTTTGCCGTAAGGCACAAGGCCAAGTTTAATAAGCGCTTGGAAACCGTTACAAATACCGCACATTAAACCGTCGCGATTGTCGAGTAAATCAGTAACACCTTCTTTGATAGCGGCGTTGCGGAAGAACGCTGTAATAAACTTACCGCTACCGTCAGGTTCGTCACCGCCTGAGAAACCGCCGGGGATAAATACCATTTGAGCGTCTTTAAGTTTACAAGCAAACTCTTCGATACTTGACTGAATACCAGATGCCGTCAAGTTTTTAATAACGATAATTTCGGGGTCAGCCCCTGCATCACGCATTGCCTTTGCGCTGTCAAATTCACAGTTAGTTCCTGGGAATGCAGGAATAAGCACTTTGGGTTTTGCGACCTTGAGTGCAGGTGCGAGATAGTTTGTTGCCTTGTACTCAAAGTTTTGCATAGGAGTCTTTTTATCTTTAATATTGCAACTGTAAACCGACTCTAATTTATCCTCGTAAATGCCAAGCAGTTCGTTAATATCAACGCTTTCGCTACCGAGTGAAATTTTATTATCATCGGTAACTGTACCAATTAAGATACCGTCATCAATATCCTCGGTTACTTCAAGTAAAAATGCGCCGTAAGAATAGTCGAAGATTTTAGCAACGCTTAAATAATCTTCATACTTAAAGCCTAAACCGTTACCAAAACTCATCTTCATAACCGCTTCTGCAATACCGCCCATACCTGTGGTATATGCTGATACAACCTTACCTGATCGCATAAGTTCTGTAACCTTATTATAGGTAGAAACAAGTGATTTAGTATTTGGCAAGTCGGTATCTTCATCATAAATGGGTGCAAGTAAATATAGTTTGTTACCTGCATTTTTAAATTC
>CAYOVQ010000141.1:0-2769 GCA_964407485.1 uncultured Ruminococcus sp. | reverse complement strand
CAATGGTTGACATTCAGGGTCTTGAAGATTTTTACGGCGATATGGACTTTAAGGTGGCAGGTACTCACAAGGGTATCACCGCAATCCAGATGGACCTTAAGGTGCACGGTCTTACACCCGAAATTATCAAAGAAGCATTCGCAAAGACCAACAAGGCTCGTATGCACATCCTTGATGATGTAATGCTTAAATGCATTCCTGAATACCGTAGTGAACTTTCACCATATGCACCCAAGATGCTTACTACCACCATCAGTCCCGACAAGATTGGCGATGTTATCGGTAAGCAGGGTAAGGTTATTCAGTCTATTCAAGAGCAGTGCGAATGTACTATTAATATTGAAGAAGACGGACACGTATTTGTTGCAGGCCTTGATATTGAAAAGGCTAAACAGGCAATAGCCATTATTGAACTTATCGCTAATGATCCCGAAATCGGCGCAATTTACAGCGGTAAGGTAACAAGACTTATGACCTTTGGCGCATTTGTTGAAATAGCACCTGGTAAAGAGGGTCTTGTTCACATCTCTAAACTCGATGTTAAGCGTGTAGAAAAGGTAGAAGATGTTGTTGCAGTCGGCGATCAGGTTATCGTTAAGGTTACCGAAATCGACGATCAGGGCAGAATTAATCTTTCACGTCGCGATGCTCTTGTAGAGGTTAACGGCGCAGTTGTTGAAGAGGGCGCGGATGACGAAGAACCACGCAAAAACGGTGGTAACCGTGACAGACGCGGCTTTAAAAAGCGTGACAGATAATTAAAAATTAAAATCCCCGAAATTTTCGGGGATTTATTTTTATGCTTACTTGACTGTAAAAAAGGATTGTACTATAATTGTGTTAAGTTTTAAAAAATTCATCAAGCTAGGAGGATGAAATGTATGATTAAAAAGTATTTAAACCGACTTTTTATTGATGGACTTTCGGGTATGGCTTACGGTCTTTTTTCTACCCTTATAATAGGCACCATTATTTGTCAGATAGGCTCTATTATAGGCGATAATACCGTGGGCGCATATTTTACCGCTATGGGTAGTGTTGCCAAAACCATAACGGGCGCAGGTATTGGCGTCGGTGTTGCTGTAAAACTAAAGGCTTCACCGCTTACAAGTATTTCTGCCGCCGTTGCGGGTATGGTGGGCGCGTTTCCTAATATGGCAATTGAAGGATTTACCGTGGGCGCCCCTGGTGAGCCTTTAGGCGCGTTCATAGCGGCATACGTGGCAATAGAGGTTGGCGGTTTTGTTTCGGGTAAAACCAAACTTGAAATTATTATAACACCGCTTTGCTGTATCCTTACAGGCGCCGCGGCGGGATATTTAGTAGGACCTTACATATCTGCGGCTATGCTGTGGCTTGGCAATCTTGTAAACATAAATGTTGAAAACAGTCCCATAATAGGCGGTATGTTGGTGTCTGTTATAATGGGAATACTGCTTACGCTGCCTATTTCATCGGCGGCTATTGGCATATCAATGGGTATTACTGGTCTTGCGGCAGGCGCCGCAACAATTGGTTGTTGCTGCAATATGGTAGGCTTTGCAGTGATTTCTTACCGTGAAAACAAGGTAGGCGGACTTATCGCTCAGGGCGTGGGCACATCTATGCTTCAGATGCCAAATATTGTGCGCAAGCCGATAATCTGGTTGCCCTCTATTTTGGCGAGCGCTATTTTAGGTCCCATATCCTCGGCTCTGCTTAAAATGGTAAGCACACCCGTAGGCTCTGGTATGGGTTCGGCAGGCCTTGTAGGTCAGTTTGCCGCATACGGCGCTATGGTAGAAGCAGGTGTCAAACCTGTTGTAGCACTGCTTGAAATAGTTGTTATGCACTTTGTATTGCCTGCTGTTGTAAGTCTTGGTATTGCAGAGGCTATGCGAAAATTAAATCTTATAAAAAAGGGTGATTTAAAACTCGCGGATATTAACAATGGATAAAAAAACAAAAGTTATAAAAGCGGTAGAGGCTCTCGAACTACTTTATCCCGATGCAATTTGCTCGCTCAATTATACCGATGCTTTTCAGTTACTTATTGCCACACGGCTTTCGGCTCAATGCACCGATGCGCGTGTTAATATGGTGACTCCTGCACTTTTTAAAAAATACCCCGATGCCGACAGTATGTCAAAAGCGGCAGTGGAGGACATTGAAGAACTTATCAAAACCTGCGGTCTTTACAAGACAAAGGCTCGCGACCTTGTTGGAATTGCAAAAATGATAATGAGCGATTTTGACGGAAAAGTGCCCGATACCATTGAGCAGTTAACACGACTTCCAGGTGTTGGCAGAAAAACCGCAAACCTTGTCTGCGGCGATATATACGGAAAACCTGCCGTGGTTACCGATACACATTTTATAAGGCTTTGCAACCGATTGGGATTTGTAAAGACAACCGATCCGCTAAAAGTAGAAAACGCTATGCGTAAGTTGTTGCCACTCGAAAAATCAAATGATTTTTGTCACCGTACGGTGCTTTTTGGCCGTGATATATGTACAGCGCGAAAGACCTATTGCGAGCGTTGCCCGATAAGTGAATTTTGCCCGTCGAGCACAATTAAAAGATGATACGATAAAAAACACTAATTCTTGATTTGAATAAAGATTAGTGTTTTTTATGTTTTTGTTGAAATTTATCTGTAATAGTAGTATAATATTATTTATAAAATAGTTCACTTTATGAACTAAATTTTAAAAAGGTAAGTGATTTAATGGATGCTAAATATGAAGCGCTGTTTACCCCTTGGAAAATAGGTAACGTCGAGATTAAAA
>CAYOVQ010000140.1:0-2908 GCA_964407485.1 uncultured Ruminococcus sp. | reverse complement strand
CGCCAAAGCAACCGCGGTTGTGTATTACCGAAAATTTAACCTCTTCTATACCGGGCACACCGCCCAACACTTGATAACTTGGGTGGTAATCGCGCATAAATGGCAGAGAGTAAACCTTGTCCATTTCTTCGGTAGAAAGCGGGGGCATAGGTGGGTTTTGCACCACGATTTTGTTGCCGTGGCGCTGAATTACGGTTTTGCCGCGCACGGCATCGTGCTCGGTCTGCTGAATATAGGTTGATTCGGCATATTTGCGTTTTCCTTGCTCACTATTTTCGCTTACCGCCTCAAAACTGGGACATTCCTTTGCGCTTTGCGCGCGGTAGTCGGCGGTGTTTACAGCATAACAGGTACCTAAAATATCTTGCATATCGCGTATGTTTTCGCCCGCGTCAAGTCTTTTTGCAATCTCTACAACGTGGCGCTCTCCCATGCCGTACATAAGCAGGTCGGCGGCAGAGTCTATGAGTATAGATGGACGGACCTTGTTATCCCAGTAATCATAATGCGCAAAACGGCGAAGCGATGCCTCAATACCGCCAATGCAAATCGGTATATCACCAAAAATTCGGCGCAAAGCGCGAGAATATACAATAACCGCGCGGTCGGGGCGAGCGCCCGACTTACCGCCTGCTGTATACGCATCATCGCTGCGTTTTCGCTTTGCGGCGGTGTAGTGTGCAACCATAGAGTCAATATTACCGCTGTTTACAAAAAAGGCAAGTCGCGGTGCACCAAAGCGCTTGTAATCTTCGTCACTGCGAGGCTGTGAAATTATGCACACCCTAAATCCCGCGTTTTCTAACACGCGTGATACAATAGCCGTGCCAAAAGACGGGTGGTCTACATAAGCGTCACCCGTAACGATTATTATATCGGCGGCATCCCAGCCACGCGCCTTCATCTCTTTTGCAGTAAGCGGTAAAAATGGCATAAATATAACCTCGCATAAAATATATTATATTGTATCATAATTTTTCTTTTCACACAAGGGGTGTAATAAAATGGAAGAACAAACCCAAACAGTAGAAATAAAACCTAAAAATATGTACGTGCCTATCTGTATCACACAGGCGGTTTGTATTGCGGTAATTTTGATTGCCGCGCTTATAATAAAATTCTTTTTTGAGGGCAGTTATAATAAATTGCAGAACTGGTACACCGATAATATTTTAGATGAAACCAACGTAACGCAAGTTTTTGATGAGGAAAATTTAGGTGAAAATTAAATTTTTTGGAACAGAAATTTACATATCCTTTTTGTTTTGCGCGGTGGTCTGTTTTATGCTGGTGGTTGACCGCACGGGACTGGTAATACCCACTCTGTTTGCTGTGTTTATTCACGAGTCGGGGCACCTGCTTGCTATGTGGGCGGCGGACTGTCAACCAAAGGCCATAAGGCTCATACCGACAAGCGTGCAGATAGTGCGCGGATTTTCGCCAAAAAAATGTGGCGAGATTGCAATAACCGTCTGCGGACCTGCGGCAAATCTTGTGATATTTGGTGTGCTTTTTGTAAACTACTTTGTTTTTAAAAGCGAACAGTCTCTTATCTTTGCAATCCTTAACCTTGTGATTGCTGTCTTTAACCTGATGCCCGTATCGGGACTTGACGGCGGTACGTTGCTTACCGCAATAATTGCGCATTTTACCGATATATATAAAGCAGAAAGAATAGTACGGATAGTAACCGCAGTTTTTGCGTTTATTGTTTTTTTGTTGGGTGTATACCTATGGGTTAGCGGCAAGGTAAATATATCGGTGTTTATTGTGGCGGTGTATTTAGCGGTGTGTAGTTTGGTAAAAAAATAACGGTTCCCGTTTATACGGAAACCGCAAATATTAAAACGAAATAGGTAGTATATATAATATAACTGAAATTACCACAATAAATGCGAAAGCAATGCTTAAAATCTTGGCTTGTTTTTTTGATTTGCCGTTTTGCGCGATAAAACAGTTTGGTATAGCAGTAGCAAGACCAACTCCGGCAAAAATCAGTGAGCCGATAGCATAGTAATCTATGACTAACCAAAATTCCACCGTGTAAGCATAAGGTGTACTTGCGAGCGAAAACCAGTCATATATGCAGAAAGCGACTAAAACAAGCGTTATCACGGCTGATATAATTGATAAAATATTTAAGATAATAGATATTGCTTTTTTCATTTTATATTCTCCTTTGCGGTGTTTATTGAGGCGATTAACATTCGTTTAATTTCTTCGGCAAGAGAAAGCAAATCATCAAAGTTATAATCAATCAACCTTGTTCTTTTTAACAATGCAAGCCAATAAATGCTTTCACCCGTTTCTTTAAGTGAAATATGTAATTTGAATATAAAATCTGCCTTGCTATTTCCAAATACTGCTTCATTTATATTTGCGCCGATACTCGTTGCAGAGCGAAGTAATTGTTTTGCTATTGTTGTATCTTTTCTTGTTTTAGAATAATCTTCGTAAAATAAAACTATTTTTGTTGCAAAATCAAGTGATTTTTCAAGTAATGGACTGCTCGTTTATATCACCTCTGGTTGAATTATAATGATTGTTGGAAGTGAAAATATAAATATTTCCACCTTCAATAGTAATTATAGCACAACTTGGATTTATATTCAACGCTTTGCGAAGCAAAGCACATTATCTTTTATCTTTTCTCTCTTATTTCTTCACTGGAAAAGTCGCAAGTTTTAGAGAAAAGTGAAAAGGGAACAGAGAAGAGTGAAAAGAACAAAAAGAAAAGCCACACTATCGTGCGACTTTTCTTTTTGGCGCGCTGAAGAAGATTCGCTCGACGGCAACGCCGCCGACACGCACGCGGGCTTTGCAACCGTTCCCCGAAAGGTTGCAATTCGCCTAACGGCGAACCGCCCTGTTCGAATCTTCTCCACCTAATTGCTAAAAACAAAAAAGT
>CAYOVQ010000139.1:0-2914 GCA_964407485.1 uncultured Ruminococcus sp. | reverse complement strand
TATTTAAAATATCATCTTACAACCTGTGAGCGACAGGATATGGTGGGTTATTCACACCACACACTTGATATATTCAGAAAGGATTGATTAAATTGACACACATTGCACTAAAACTTTAAAAACCGAAAGACTTATTTTAAGAAAATTTACGGTAGATGATTATAATGATATGTTTAACAACTGGGCAAGTGACGAAAATGTTACACGATTTTTGACGTGGTTTCCCCACGAATCGCCCGAAGCAACCAGACAACTGTTAGAGGGCTGGTGCAATGCGTATGAGAGAAATGACGCATATAACTGGGCTATGGAATTTGAGGGTCAGGTTATCGGCAATATTAGTGTTGTAAGACTTAGTGAAAAAAGCGAATATGCCGAACTTGGTTACTGTATGAGCTGCGAACACTGGAACAAGGGCTTAATGACCGAAGCAGCACGCGCGGTTATAGATTTTCTTTTTAATGAGGTGGGTGTTCACCGTGTAAGCATTTCCCACGCAGTAAAAAATCCAGCATCTGGTAAGGTTGCGCAAAAATGCGGTCTTACATATGAGGGAACACAGCGTGAATGCTTTAAATCATCACGTGGAGAATTTTTAGACATAGCAAATTACGGTGTTTTAAAACACGAGTGTAAAAAAGGCTAACCGGAAATTCGGTTAGCCTTTTAAAATAATTATCTATTCTGCAATTTGTAAAAGTGCATTTAGTTCTTGGATTTCAGCCTCGGTTAAGCTGTAGTCGTTACCAGATATACTGAAAGTGCTTGTGATAGGTGAATATTCAATAGTTATACCAAAACCGTTATTACTGATTAATGATATATTAACGCAATCTCTATTCCAAAGCTCTATAGCTTTATCTCGGGTGGCGGTATCGCCAAATTGAGGTTCAAAAACGATTTCTACGCCGTCAATAACAGAAGTGTAGCCTTCTTTTATAATTTCATTTTCGTGTTGATACACTATTTTTCCTGTTGTCTCATCGTAATATAAATCGTCGTTTTGGTATTCCTTATACCACGCATCAGCGCGTCTACGGTTCATTTCATTATCGCCAATATCTTCTTTATTTGAAATAATATCAAAGAACGAGGAGATATCTTTTTTGTCATTGATTTCAAACAGAACTTTCCTATCCTCATTAATTATTTCAATCTTTTCTAATGAATTTGGCAAATCAAATTCTGCAAGGCATATGTCAGAACGTACGTTGCTTTTTTCTGTTAGTATATAATTTCCTGTGTAAAATTTATAACCGCTATCGGTATCCACTATACAAATAGTGTCATACTGAGGATATTTTGTAAAATGATAAACCTTGCAGCCAATAAGTTCTTTATCGCCACAACTTGTTACAGTACCCATGAATTCACCAATGTCAGCATTGGTTATTTTATATGTGTTTTCTTTGGTCAGACCTATGGCATCGTTAGGTACAAGACCGTAGCGTACACGCTCATCAAAAGAGATGGGAAAGTATAAGACCTTTTTGTCTTCATTTATATAAAAACCTGCTGCAGAGTGTACTGTGACTTTATGAGTATCTGATGTATTGTTGTTAAATAAATCAAAATAGCTTACAGCAAATATGCTCACGGTAACAAACAAGCAAAAACAGGCGGCAAGGGCTACCCACTTTATCAAAACGTGCTTTTTTGCTTTTGGTTTTATATCGGATTCTTCGATAAATTGGGGGTGCACAAATTCTAACTTTTCTAAAAATTCGTTACCGTTCATACAGTGTAACCCTCCTTTTCAAGATGTTGGTGCAATTCGTTTCGAATTCTGAAAAGCATTGTCTTTGCTTTGGCTTTAGAAATACCAAAGCGTTTTGAAATGTCAGCAATAGAGTCCAAATACCAATATCTTCGCAAAAATAGGTTTCGCTTTTCTTCGCCGATTTCGGTAAGAAAATTATTGATGATTTCGCCAAAAACTATATCATCTATGTGGCGTTCGACATCATTGGGCGCAGGTATACATTGCTGTAATTCGCTAGTTAACTCACAAATAAACGTACTGCGCTTAAGTCGGTTGTTATCGCGACAGCGGTTAAGTGAAACATGCCTGATAATTCGCGCTAAAAAAGCAAAAAGATAGTCTCGTGGTTCGTGCGGCGGAATGCAGTTCCACGCTTGCATATAGGTGTCATTTTCGCATTCTTCGGTAGTATGTATATCTTTAACGATATTAAATGACAAAGAACGCAAACGGCTACCGTATTTGCTACGTGTTAGGTTTATTGCATCTTCATCTCGGTTTAGGTATAAATCAACTATCATATTATCATTCAATGCTTTCATCTCCTCTCTACTATAATAAGCACCGTTTGGGTACAAAAGGTTACACTTTATATTAAATATATCATATTTTTTACCAAATTACAAAATATACTTCGCTGGTGTGTAATATTATACAAGCATTTTCTCATATTTACATAATAAGGGACGAAAGGATTGAACAACTATGAAATATTTTATAATCACCAAAAAACAGATAATGTGGTGTGTTAGTTGCTTGCTTGCCGTTGTTATAGCGGCGGTAGGTTCGGTTGCCACCTTTGCCAACAGTGACCGTAAACTACCGATTTATTGCGTAGAGACCGACAAAAAGCAAATAGCCATAAGTTTTGATGCTGCTTGGGGTAATGATGATACACAGCAACTAATAGACATACTTGCCGAGTATGATGTACCCGCAACCTTTTTTGTGGTGGGTGCTTGGGTAGATAAATATCCCGAATCGGTAAAGCAGCTCGCAGACGCAGGACATCAGGTGCAAAATCACTCAAATACGCACCCATATATGACGGGACTATCAACCGAGCAGATGATAGATGAGCTTGAGAGTTGTAACAAAAAAATCGAAAATATAACGGGTGTAAAACCAACTCTGTTCCGCGCGCCGTATGGC
>CAYOVQ010000138.1:0-3001 GCA_964407485.1 uncultured Ruminococcus sp. | reverse complement strand
ATTTTTCTTGAAATTTTGTATAATGCGGTATAGAATAAAGATAATAACAAATTAGAGTGAGGTGCGTTATGAACGATAGAACCATGACCTTTTCAATTGGAGACCAAACCGAGCAGGAGATTAGAAACATTTTAACCACAGTTTACGATTCTTTAAAAGAAAAGGGATATAATCCAATCAACCAGATAGTAGGTTATATTTTGTCAGAAGACCCGACCTACATCACCACACACAATAACGCCCGCAACCTTATTCGCCGCATTGACCGCGATACATTGTTGCAGTCACTTGTGCGTTATTATCTCACGGCATAATTAAAAATTGCAAAAGAACCTGCTAATTATTTTAGCAGGTTCTTAATTTTTAGACGCGAATGAAAACATAAACATAAGCCTCTGCTTTTAATTTAAAGCAGAGGCTTAATTATATAATCGTTGTATTTATTCAATCTACCGTTTCAATCTTAATCATATCAGTATTGCCCGATACGCCATTGGTGTTGCCACCCGTGATAAGAATTTTATCACCCGACTGAAGATTTAACTGTTTTTTAGCGGCATTTACTGCCGAATAAAACAGCACATCAGTCGACTTGTAAATTTCTGACTTCATAGGTATTACACCCCACGAAAGCGCCAACTGTCTGCGGGTTTTTTCGTCGGCGGTAAAACCTATAATATCCATAGGCGGACGGAAACGCGACACCATACGTGAGGTCATACCCGAAAGCGAACATACCACAATGCATTTAGCGTCAACATCCATAGCCATACCGCAAGCCGAGTGCGAAAGCGCGTCAACAACATTTCTTATTTTAAATTCAGCGCGCTGAAAACGCTTATTATAATGAATATTTTTCTCGGTCTGTTCGGCAATACGTGCCATAGTCTCAACCGTAAGCACAGGGTGCTTACCCGCGGCGGTCTCTCCCGAAAGCATTATTGCGCTTGTGCCGTCGTAAACCGCATTTGCAACGTCGCTGATTTCCGCTCTGGTAGGACGAGGATTATGAATCATGGACTCAAGCATTTCGGTAGCGGTTATAACACGCTTACCAAGCAATCGGCACTTGGTTATAAGTTTTTTCTGAATGTCGGGTAATTCTTCAAAAGGAATTTCGACACCCATATCGCCGCGGCCTATCATAATGCCGTCGCACTCGTTGCAGATTTCTTCTATGTTATCTACACCTGAACGATTTTCAATCTTTGCAATAAGACTCACACGTGTGTCAGGTGAGATTTCGTTTATATAATTTTTAACATCACGCAAATCCTGCGCGTTTGAAACAAATGAGCAAGCAATAAAATCAACGTCATTATCCAAACCGAATTTTATATCCGCCTTGTCCTGATCGCTTAAATACTTTTGCTTTAACACTTTGCCTGGAAAAGCCATACTCTTGCGGTCAGAAAGTTCGCCGCCCGCAAGCACGGTGCATACAACCTCGGGCGCACAGATTTCTTTAACCTCAAAAATAAGCAAGCCGTTATTAAGCAGAATTCGGTCGCCTACATTTATGTCGTCGCAAAGACCCTTGTAGGTAACGCTGACTTTTTGCTGATTGCCAACAACATCCTCGGTGGTAAAGGCAAAGGTGTCGCCTTCTTTCAGGTTAATCTTACCGTTTTCAAAGGTCTTTATACGGTATTCGGGACCCTTTGTATCAAGCAATATTGCAATAGGCAGGTCAAGTTTTTCTCTGACTGCCTTTACAAGTTCTATTTTTTGCAGGTGTTGTTCGTGCGTACCGTGTGAAAAGTTAAGGCGCGCAACGTTCATTCCTGCTTTGCACATTGCCTCAAGTGTATCGGCATTTTCACAGGCGGGACCTATTGTGCAAACAATTTTTGTTTTTCTCATAGTATGATGCCAGTCCTTAAATATTAATATGCTTTGCCCCAGTAGAGCATTTTATCTGCCTTTTTGCCGCAGCAAACGCAGGTGTCGCCTATCTCGTGCTGTTCAAAGGGTATGCAACGTGACGTGATGCCTGCTACCTCTTTAAGTTTGTCCTCACACTCGCGGTCACCACACCACATAGCGCGGATAAATCCGGGTTTAGTGTCTGCAATTTCCTTGATTTCATCAAGATTTTTAGCATCGTATGTCATAGTTTCACGGCGCTCCAACGCTTTGTTATAAAGCGCGGTATGGTATTCTGCTAAAATTTCGGGAATACGGGTTTCGAGTTCATCAAGATTTACAAAAATCTTTTCACGGTTATCACGGCGAACTACTACGCACTGGTTGTTTTCGATATCGCGAGGACCAATCTCTATACGAAGAGGTACGCCCTTCATTTCATATTCTGCAAATTTCCAACCAGGTGTCTGATCGGTGTTATCAAGTTTCACGCGGCAAACCTTTTTAAGATTGTTACAAATTTCGGTTGCCTTTTCTACTACACCCTCTTTGTGTGATGCGATAGGAACTATCACAACCTGAATAGGCGCAATAGCGGGCGGTAAAACAAGACCGTTATCGTCGCCGTGGGTCATAATAACTGCGCCGATAAGACGGGTGGTAGTGCCCCACGATGTCTGGTAGGGGTGAACGAGTTTGTTTTCTTTGTCGGTAAACTGCACTTCAAAAGCGCGTGAAAAACCGTCGCCAAAGTAGTGTGACGTACCGCTTTGAAGCGCCTTGCCGTCGTGCATTAAAGCCTCGATTGTATATGTCGCCTCGGCGCCCGCAAAACGCTCTTTATCGGTCTTTTGTCCTTTTACAACAGGCATAGCAAGAGCCTCTTCGGCAAAGCGGGCATATACGTTTAACATCTGCTCGGTTTCTTTGCGTGCCTCATCAGCGGTCGCGTGAAGTGTGTGACCCTCTTGCCACAAGAATTCGCGTGAACGCAGGAAAGGACGGGTGGTTTTTTCCCATCTTACTACACTGCACCATTGATTATAAAGTTTTGGCAGGTCGCGGTAGGAATGAACAATATTTTTAAAGTGGTCGCAGAAAAGTGTTTCGGAGGTAGGGCGCACGCAAAGGCGCT
>CAYOVQ010000137.1:0-3002 GCA_964407485.1 uncultured Ruminococcus sp. | reverse complement strand
CAAGAACAGGTACCATAACTACTGAATTGTAAATACGGTAATTAGTGTTAAACATCGTTATACCTCTACCTGATTTTTATTTTTCTTTTTTACTTTTAATAATCACAATGGCAAATGCACCACCAAGAACTACAACTGCTGCTACCACTACCCAGATAATCCAACCATTTGATGAATTATCGCCGGTTGTGTTAGAATTATCGCTGACATCGTTTTGCGAATTGTTATCCTTGTTTGCAGATTCGTATATCTGCTCAAGAATCTGACTATAGGTCGAATCGGGCACATTGCTGCTTGTTTGATTATCATCTGAAGAAACAGTGTCCTCGTCGGTCTCCTGTTTTGACGAAGAATTTGATGTGGCATTTGAGTTTGTTATATCCACATATCCGTTTTGGGTAGCAAAGGTAACGTTTACAAAATCGTTAGAACTTGTCATCTCAAAAACATCGTCGGGATCATAAGAAACAGATATTTCACTCTTGCCCTCCGGCGCGGTATCAAGCACCTTGAACACAAGCGTTGCAACCGTACCGTTTGTTTTATTGTTAGGGTGTATTGAGTCTATCCAGTTTACAATAAACGGAGTTGTTTTGGTATCGCTGAAAACAACGTTATTAAATTTTCCGTCCTTTGCATCAGTAAGTTCTAACGCGTTAGCATCATACTTAACCAAAAGTTTCATACTGATAATACCCGGATTATTTTTGGTAGAAATAGTAACTTTAACAGTATCACCTGCATCAGCCTTTTCTTTGCTTACAACAAAGGTAGGTTCTTTTGCCGCAGATACGCTTACGGTGGGTATAGCCGACACCAACAATATTAAAGATAAAAACAAAATTAATAATTTTTTCACTTTTATAGACCCTCTTTTTTTAATTATATGGTTAGATTATATAACAAAAATACAATTTAGTCAATCAGGATATACAATCCGTAAATATATCTTTAATTTCATTATATCCAAGGTTGATAACGCTGTTTATTGTTCGGGTGTTACCGAATGTGCACAAACTTGTAAGACGGTCTACAGCGTCGGCATTTATACCAAACTCACCAAGCGTTTGTGGCATACCGATAGATTTAAAAAACTGCGCCATTGCGTCTATTCCCGCCTGTGCCGCCTTTTTGTCGTCGGACTCAACTACACCCCATACACGACGGGCAAACTGTGCAAAACGCGGTATGTTGTGGCGGTAGACATATTTTGCCCACGCGGGAAACAGCACCGCAAGACCAGCGCCGTGCGCAACCCTGTCATACTCACCGCTTAAAGCGTGTTCAAGTTGATGCACAGGCAGGGCATTGATTCTGCCGCAACCCGTAAGATTGTTGTGTGAAAGGCTTGATGCCCACATAATATCGGCGCGAGCCTCATAATCGGTAGGGTTTTGCATTACAACACGTGCCGCGTCTATAACAGAACGCAAAACGCTTTCTGCTATTTGGTCGGTGACGTCTACAGGCTCACAGGGGGTAAAATATCTTTCCATAGTGTGCGCCATTATGTCCGATATGCCGCAAGCGGTCTGATACGGGCTTACGGTATAGGTAAGTTCGGGATTGCAAATAGCAAAAAGCGGACGTATCAATTCGCTTGTAAAACCGCGTTTCATATTAAGTGACAGGTCGGTAACAACGGCGGATGCGCTCATTTCACTGCCTGCGGCGGCAATGGTAAGCACACAGCCTACAGGTAATGCCGATTTTGGCTTTTGCGCACCTGTGACAAATTCCCATATATCACAGTCACTAACAGCGCCTAATGCAGTATATTTTGCCGCATCAATAACACTGCCGCCGCCAACAGCAAGCACAAGTTCAACCTCTTCTTTTTTGGCAAGAGAGATTGCATCGCGTATAAACTCTATCTTTGGGTTAGGCTCTACTCCACCCATTTCGACAACCTGTACACCGTTATCTTTAAGAGATAACATAATCTCATCATACAGACCTGTTTGCTTTATACTGCCTTTGCCGTATTGCAGCATTATTTTTTTATAGCCGTAATCTGCGATAATTTTACCAGTTTCGCTCTGCCGTCCTTTGCCAAAAAACACTTTTGTGGGCGTGTAAAAATCAAAATTAAGCATTCATATTTCCTCACTTATAAAATCACGCCCAAGAAAACTTGGGCGTGAAATGTAAATTAAATTATTCTGCAGTTTCTTCTGCAACTTCAGCAACCACTTCTTCAGCAGGTGCTTCTTCTGCTACGGGTTCATCATCAAGAAGAACACGGATTGAAAGACTAACTCTCTTCTTTTCGAGGTCAACAGCAGTAATCTTTGCCTCTACCTCTTGTCCGATAGAAAGTTCATCCTGCGGCTTCACAACGTGCTTGTTAGCAATCTGTGAAATGTGGATAAGACCGTCAATACCTGGGATAATTCTTGCAAAAGCGCCGTATGTAGTCATACTAACAATCTTAACTGTAACAACGTCATCAACATTATAGTTGTTCTGGAAGATTGTCCAAGGATTATCTTCTGCTTTTTTGTAGCCCAAAGAAATCTTTTTCTTTTCGGTATCGAGCGCCTTAACGTAAACCTCGATTTCATCGCCAACTGATACTACCTCAGCAGGATTTTTGATACGATTCCAAGAAAGTTCAGAAATGTGAACCATTCCGTCAACGCCGCCGATGTCAACAAATGCGCCGTAACTTGTAAGTGACTTAACAGTACCTGTGATACGGTCACCAACAGCAATAGATGCCCATACCTTTTCTTCAGCCTCTTTGCGAGCCTCGCGAAGTACGCTGCGGATAGAACCTACTGCTCTGCGGCCACGACCGATTTCGATGATTCTGAAATCAACTTCCTGACCCTTTAAATCTTCAAGAGAATCGTTTCTTGAAGCGGTAGCCTGAGACGCTGGGATAAATACGCGAACATTGTTTGAGTACACTACAACGCCACCCTTGATTACGTCGCGAACAACGCCGTGAAGCACTTCGCCCGAATCTTTAGCAGCAACTATATTGTCCCAACCTGCAA
>CAYOVQ010000136.1:0-3004 GCA_964407485.1 uncultured Ruminococcus sp. | reverse complement strand
TTATGTTTTCTGAATATTTTGGTTATATCCTTCAAGGAATTACTATATTAATTACGTTAAGTTTAGGTTTGGTTACATCATATCAAACGAAAAAATTGCAGCACGGAAAAAACATTATTTCTGTTACTACCAATTATCGAATGAAACGTTGTGAGCAATTAAAAGAGTGTGGTCAAAAGTTAATGGCTAATTCTGCACCTGAATTGTTAGATTTAAATTATCGTAATAGTGAGATGTTGTATGAGGCTTATACTGCTGCTGAAACCATATCAATGATTTTACATAGACATTTTAATTATGACAAAGAATTAATTGATTTGTCTGCTGAAATAGTAAAACTGGCTATTTTATATAATAAACACAATGACAATAGAGCCTATAATGAGTTAGAATATAAGAGAAGAATATTTAGAATTAAATGTGATATTTATACTACTGCAGATTGGAATAGAATTAAAAGCGAAACAGAAGGCAAAAACACATCTTCTCAATCTTGGTATGATTATTATGAAAAAATAGCAGAATCTTTTAAAGATGAAATATTGTTAATTGAAAACGAATATAAAAAACAAAATGACAAACTCTTTTGTAAACTTTAAAACACTCAAAAACCACCCATTTAGGTGGTTTTTCTTTTAACTTATCTATTTTCCCATTCTTCCTTTAAAATTGCATATAATCTTTTATCCCCAACACTACCATCTTTTTGATGATAAAATCGGCGGAGAGTACCTTCGTGTTTCATACCTACCTTTTCCATAACCTTATACGAGCCGATATTTCTTTTGTCGCAACCTGATGAAATGCGGTCAAAACCTACATTACTAAAAAGATAATCAACAACCGCCTTTGCGGCTTCGGTCATAATTCCTTTGTTCCAATAGGGAATATCTAACTGCCAACCCAAATGACAACTGAAACAACGATTGTCAATTTCTACTACGCTGATACTGCCGACAAGTTTTCCTTCATACTCAATTGCCCAGTTGTATGTTTGGTTAGATTCATATCCCTTCACCCAACTTTCAAGCAATGCGCGAGTGTGTTCGGGCGATTCGTGTGGCTTGTATGAAAGATATTTAACAACTTCAGGATTGCTTGCAAAGGTAAACATATCTTTATAATCGTCTATGACAAATCTTCTTAATGTTAAGCGTTCAGTAATAATTTGTCGGGTACCGATATGGTTTAAAGATTTTACAGATTCATGTTCAGTCACATTTATCACCTCGTTTAAAATTTTTATTAATTATAACATAGCAAATTTATTGAGTCAACATTGTGATATTTTCAACCCGCAGTCGAAGAAATCAACCCTTCTTTTATTGTTTGGTTAAAAATTAAATAATAATGTTCAAACAAAAAGTCGGGATATCACCTGCTTTTTATTGACATCGAATCTCTTTGATGTTAAAATCAATTTAGAAAAAGTTTATAAGGAGAAAAAGATGAACAAACGAATTTTTACGATTTTTTTAGCAATTATTATGATAACTTCATTTGTGGGTTGCACTTCGTCTCAGTCTTCTGAACTGTCAGACGAAGTGGAAGTTATTGTTGAGGAAGAGATTATTATCGAGGGGGAAAGCACGATGTCAAACGAAAGTATTGTCGGTTCAGATGTTTTGCAGGGCGATGATAGCACTGATACAACTTCTTCAAGCGAAACGCCCGCTACATCTTCATCAGTTTCTTCTGCAGTTGATACTGTATCGGTAGATAATACTGTCAATATTGATTACGAGTGGAAAAGTCATTCTGAAGACTATAAACTGTTGGCATTTACTTTTGATGACGGTCCTGCCAATTTAATGCCGCAATATGTACAGTATTTTGCAGCATTTGATGGCGCGGGAACTTTCTTTGTAAATGGTTATAATATAAAAAGCGATTCTGATTATAGTAAAATGCAAAATGCAATTGACTACGGTTGGGATATTGGAAATCACGGTGACAATCATATGGTTGCAGATAATATTAACCAAAGCGGTAGAGCGGCAACATATGATGAACTAAAAGCAGACATAACAGACCTTATACATAAACTTGAATCAAATCTTAAAACACGCGATGGTGCGTCTTATCAAGTGAAATTTTACCGCCCACCCAACATTAAACCAACTGCAAATACTTTTAAAATATGCGGGGAAGAAAATTTGGCAGTTATCTGGCTCGCTAACGACGCGCTTGATTGGGGAACAAACACAAAGGATGATAGTTACTCCGTATTTAAAAATGGTGTAGGTAAATGGGAAGACGGAGATATTATTCTTTGTCATGAAACGAGTCAAAACACATATGATATTTTGCAAGAAGTTTTGCCAGATTACTTCAGGGCAGGCTACCGTTTTTGCTCTATAAGCGAACTTATGGAGTTGCGCGGTATTACATTAAATCAAATATCCGGTGAACTTAACGAGGTGGATGGAAATCGTGGCATGGTTACCAATATTTTAGATGCCGCAAAGGCAGGTAAAAAATAGGTAGGTATTTTTATGAACGGTTATAAAAAACAGGTGGAATTTTTAGATTGGGAATACGGTATGTTTTTCCATTTTGGCATTCGTTCATTTTACCCCGGCCACGTAGATTGGGACAACAAGGATATGCCGCCCGAAAGGTTTAATCCTACAGAGCTTGACTGCGAGCAGTGGGTTCGCGTTGCAAAAGAGGCGGGCGCTACCTATGCTATTCTTACCACCAAGCATCACGACGGTTTTGCGTTGTGGCCATCAAAATACTCAAACTACAGTGTTGCTCAAACACCTTGGAAACAAGGCACGGGTGACGTTGTGCGTGAGTTTGTTGACGCTTGCCGCAAATATGACCTGAAGGTTGGTCTTTACTATTCGCCTGCGCAATGGGGTAAATATTCTATACCTTTTGAAGATGCAAAGGCGTATGATGATTATTTTATAAATCAGATTAGCGAACTGCTTACAAACTACGGCAAAATCGACTATTTGTGGTTTGACGGCTGCGGTAGTGAAGGTCACGAATATGA
>CAYOVQ010000135.1:0-3006 GCA_964407485.1 uncultured Ruminococcus sp. | reverse complement strand
GTTCAATGGCAGAGAAGTATATTACACTCGCTAAGACAAACACACTTCACAGCAAACGTCAGGCAATGGCATTCATCACTAAGGAAGATGTAGTTGCAAAACTTTACAACGAAATCGCTCCTAAGTATGCAGATGTAAACGGTGGCTACACTCGTATTACAAAGACAGGTCCACGCCGCGGCGATGCTGCAGAAATGGCAATTATCGAGTTAATCTAATTTCTCAAGTATAGAATTTTAGTAGTCACATTTTCGCAAAAATGATGGCAACTCTTTCCCATCAGACCCGCCGAAAAGCGTGTCGCATTCTGCGCCGCCACTTCGGGATGATGTGGGTACTAAAGCAAAAAAAGAAAAACACCTCTGTTTTCAGAGGTGTTTTATCTTTTTTTTAGGCAAAAGGAAAAAGTGAATATGAAATAGGTAGTGTGCTTACACGCTTAGCGACACATTATATTGTGTTCAATATTAAACTATAAAAAAATATAACAAAAAATCATAAAAAACATTAAAAAACTATTGAAATTTTGTGTATTTTATATTACAATATACCTGTACATAATGTGGAATGGGGTATTATCTCTATGTGCGCTGGTTAAAATCACAAATGATTTAATCACATCACTTAACAAACAAGATATACCTTACAGAAAGGAATGGTTTTTAAATGGCAAAATTATTTAAAAACAGTAAGCAGGTATTTGCATTTGTTATTGCTTTTGCGGTAATCGCTGTATCACTGTTTACAACAGGTATCAACATAGGCGCTGATGCTGCTTGTGGTACTGCAAATATTATTTATTGGGATGGTACGGCAGAAGCAATCGATACTACTGCACACGCAGGCACTGCAGATGACCCATACATTATCGAAAATGCAGAGCAGTTAAGCTATGTTGCTATGAAGATGAATGTCGCTGATACTACAGGCAAATATTTTAAGATTGCCGACGGCATTGATGCTATCGTGTTGCAATCATCAGGCGCAGAGGCAATTATGGCGCTTGATAATGCAGATGATGTAAAGGCATATTTTGATAATTTAGATGAGCCGCTTGACTGGATGCAAAACTACGCTTGGAAACAGTTTAACGGTAACTTTGACGGTAACGGCGCGGCAATATACGGCTTGTATGCTACTAACAGAGACGCCAATTATCCACCGTCATTATTCCCGAATATTGACGGCGGCGGCGACGGCACAGGTGTCAGTGGTTCACCGACTGTTGATAATGTAGGTATAACAATTGAAAATGTAATTATAAGAAATTCTTGTTATATTAACACAGGAACTAATGTCAACAACAACCGTATGGGCGCTATCGCAGGTCATACCTACGGTACGGCTGGCGCAGGTTATGTAAACGGTACGGTTAATTTTGATACAATCGAAGTTTCAAACTGCTATATGTCTACCGTCCTTACAGATAATGTTTCTGCGGGTGTTATAGCAAGTAACTTCAGCAATGAAATAGTACATATAAACAACGCTTTGGTTTACGGCAACAAAACATTAAAAGGTAACAAAGAGGCGTTCCCGTTGTATGCAAGCGCAGAAAACAGCCGCAAAGACAGTGATGATGCGTTTATATACAACACGGTGACTAATTCAATAATTTTAGGTACGACACCATATAACATTAACAAGTTTAGTTACAGACAGTCTACTGAAAGTTCATTTGAAAATGTTTATACAGATGTTCAAGCAGGAACTGTTACATTTAATGAAAAAGACTCCAACGGTAATAATTATAAAGCTTATTATACTGAAACCGATATTTTGCAGATTTTTGAGTTAACAGGCGCTGGGATTGTAGATGAAGCTGCTACACTAGATTGGCAAAATGTCTGGATTGCAACAACTGGCTATCCTCAACTTCGTGCTTTCCACAACATCACACTTGTAGCAGACGGCGATAACGGTCATATTGTAAAATGCGCTGACTGCTCACTTGAGGCTACAAGCGGTATAACGGCTCATGATTATGATGAAAACTACTACTGCGCAGCCTGTGATTATCAACACACCCACGATGCAAACAAGTTAACAACCGAAATTTTTGAAGGTAACTGTATAAAAGACCCTGGCAAATATATCACTTGTGTTTGTGGTTATGAAGAGGTTATACCCACAGGTTCGGCAACAGGTCATAAATTTGTACCTTATGAAGAAGATCCTTCGGATTGCCTTGAAACAGGTACAAAGGCGCATTGGATTTGCGAAACTTGCGGTAAGATTTATCTTACTGATGACATCTGGGCAGAGTTTGAAACCGCTGTAACTGAAGAAGAACTTGTTATCGCATTAGGTACACATACACAAAAGAACGATTCAAACGGTAAGGTTATCATATTCAACGATGAAACAGGTCACTGGTATGAGTGTACCGTTTGTGACGGTAAGTTAGATTACGATAGCGGCGAAATCGAAGAAGTATTTGCTCACGATTTTGAAGAATCTGTTTGTACAGAATGTGGCTATGCCTGCACAGAACATGATTATCAGCCTACGGGTGTTGTTGTTACAATGGGCACTTGCTACATAGACCATGTAGAAGAAACAAAGTGTACCATTTGCGGAGATAAAAAGATCGCGACAACTACTGCTTCACACAAGATTGTAAAGGTGGATGCAGTTGCTCCTAACGATAGATTAGAGGGCACAAAAACTCACTATATGTGTGAGGTTTGCAACTCTGTTTATGCAGATGCAGAAGGCACGACACCTGTAACGAGGGCTTCATTGGTAATACCCAAGACATTACCTGACGGCTTTGGCACGGAGGATTTGAATGTGGATACAGGCACAAAGAGTCCTGCCACAAGTGATAATATTATGACAGTCGTTGCAACCGTTGCAACAATCGCAGGCATTGCGTTTGTACTTATTCGCAAAGCAATTAGGGCATAAATAAAAATGAATCCACTGATCAGTATCAGTGGATTTATTTTTTTATTTTTAATTTAAAGATTGAATGCGTAACCGGTGACGATACCTAAAACTGCG
>CAYOVQ010000134.1:0-3041 GCA_964407485.1 uncultured Ruminococcus sp. | reverse complement strand
TAGCAGGCTATAGCGGCGGTAGCATGACCGGGAACATCAATTTCGGGCACTACCATTATGTTGCGCGCTGCAGCGTATGCCACGATTTCTCTTGCATCTTCCTGTGTGTAGAAAAGACCTCTGCCATATTCACCCTCGTTATATGTAGAATCCTTATCGCGCATATGTATTACTGAATATGGCGTACCTTTACGAATAGAGCCCTTTTCTGTAAGGAGGGGATATTTCTTAATTTCTATTCTCCAGCCTTGGTCGTCGGCAAGATGCCAGTGGAATACGTTCATTTTAATGCCTGCCATATAGTCAAGTATCTGTTTTAACTTATCTACAGACCAGAAGTGGCGACTGCAGTCAAGCATAAAGCCGCGCCAGGCATATTTTGGCGCATCATCTACAACGACCGCATTAAAGCAGTCGTTTCCTGCGGCAAGCTGAACGATCGACATAAAGCCGTAAAGCGCGCCTGCACGGGCAGAGCAAAACACGTTAATGTCACCGTTTTCGTACATAATTTTATATCCCTCTTCGGTGATATCGTTATCTACGATAAAGGTAAGACGGTTTTCTTGGGCATTAGCAACTTCGGGAATAAGATTTTCAAAAAGTGATACCACTTCTGAAAACTCGCCCGATATTACGGTTTTTTTAGAAAACCAAATTTTTTCGCCCAGTTCTTTTGTTTTCATAGGACGGGGGATAATGTTTACCATAAAGTTTACCTCCCAAAAAGGAATAATTTTCAAGAGTATGATAACACAGAGGGGTTATATTTTCAAGCAAAAATATTTTAAAAAATGTAAAAATATGTATTGTGTTTCTTGGAAATATGTAATATAATAAGTACAATTGGGAGAGAATAGGATTTTCTCAATTTTATTAACAATTTTTATTGCATTTTCGGGAGGTGCAAAAAGAATGGAAATAGCAACAAATCTTCTTGCGGTTATTGAGCCTCAAGTAGAAAAGATTCCTAACTGGATGGTTATCGCAATGGGTATGGGTACAGTTTTTGTAGGCCTTATCTGTATAATCATTCTTTGCAAAATTATGGGAGCCTTTTTGTCGGGAAAAACCAAAACCGAAGATAAGCCTGCCGCACAGGTGTCACCTGCGCCCACAGTGCAAAATACGGTTATAGAAAACCGTCAGGAAATTATTGCAGCAGTTACTGCCGCTTGCGCAGAAGAAATGGGCAAGGAAGTTTCTGCAATTCGCGTAATTTCGTTTAAAAAACTTTAATTAAAAACAAAAATACTAAAAAAGAGGTAAAATAAAATGAAACAGTATAAAGTAACCGTAAACGGTACCGCCTATGAAATCACACTTGAAACTATCGACGCAGCCGACGTTAAGGTTGCACCTGCCGCAGCACCCGCGCCCGTAGCAGCACCTGCACCTGCCGCAGCGCCTGCAGCCGCTGGCGGTGAGTCTGTTACCGCGCCAATGCCCGGCAATATCCTTGACATCAAGGTTGCAAACGGCGCTGTTGTTAAAAAAGGCGACGTGCTTATTATTCTTGAGGCTATGAAGATGGAAAATGAAATTATGGCTCCCTGCGACGGTACAGTAAATGTAGTTGTTACAAAGGGCTCTGCTGTAGAAACAGGCGCTGTTCTTTGCACAATAGCATAAGATAAAGGCAGTTCCTTTTAAGGAGTAAAAATCATGACAGAATTTATAGAAAGATTACTTGATTTTGCGCAAAGCACAGGTTTTTATCAGATGTTCGCAAACTTCACCGACGGTGGCTGGAAAAATCTTGCAATGATAGCGCTTTCTTGTTTGTTGCTTTGGCTTGCTATCAAAAAGCAGTTTGAACCGCTATTGCTTATAGGTATTGCCTTTGGTATGTTGCTTACCAACCTGCCGGGTGCAAATCTTTATAACGGTGATTTATGGACAGCCTTCATGGACGAGGCTTCTCCGTATTATCATAGTTACGGATACATTATGTCAAACGGTAATCTGTTAGACTACCTTTATATTGGTGTTAAAACCTGTATCTATCCTTGCCTTATCTTTATAGGCATTGGCGCTATGACCGACTTTGGTCCTCTTATTTCTAACCCCAAGAGTTTGCTTTTGGGCGCGGCTGCGCAACTTGGTATATTTGTGACCTTTATAGGTTGCTTCTATTTAGGCTTCCCGCAGGAAGCTGCTGCATCTATCGGTATTATCGGCGGCGCAGACGGTCCTACCGCAATTTATACTACGTCTACACTCTATCCAAACCTTTTAGGTCCTATCGCGGTTGCGGCTTATTCATATATGGCATTGGTTCCTGTAATTCAGCCGCCTATTATGAAGTTGCTCACAACAAAAAAAGAGCGTCAGATAGTAATGAAGCCACTGCGTCAGGCAACAAAGTCCGAAAAGATTGTATTCCCGATAGCAGTTACTATATTTGTAGCGCTTTTAGTTCCCGATGCAACCAACCTTGTAGGTTGTTTGATGCTTGGTAATCTCTGGAAAGAGTCAGGCGTTGCAGAGCGTCTTTGCAAGACCGCCCAGAACGAACTTATGAATATTGTTACAATATTCCTTGGCATTTCGGTTGGCGCTACCGCTACTGCAGAGGCATTCCTTAACGCTCAAACACTTAAGATTTTGGCAATGGGTATTGTTGCTTTTGGTATCGGTACCGCAGGCGGTGTATTGCTCGCAAAACTTATGAACCTTTTCACCAAGAAAAACAAAATCAACCCACTTATCGGTTCGGCAGGCGTATCTGCTGTTCCTATGGCGGCGCGTGTTTCCCAGATGGTAGGTCAAAAGGAGAATCCCTCAAACTTCCTGCTTATGCACGCTATGGGACCCAATGTTGCAGGTGTTATTGGTTCCGCCATTGCAGCCGGCGTATTGATTGCGCTTTTTGGTTAATTGTTAGTTTGAGCAAATTTCTTTCAAACAAGGTGTGTGTTCAGAATTACACACTGTACTAAACGTGCTTTTGGGCACAGAAAGGGAAAGATATATTATGGCAAATAAACCTTTATATATTACAGACACCATTTTGCGTGACGCTCATCAGTCGCAGGCGG
>CAYOVQ010000133.1:0-3042 GCA_964407485.1 uncultured Ruminococcus sp. | reverse complement strand
TTTTACAGGCCGAAGGTCACAAAGCGGCAGCTATAACACGTGCCGAGGGCGACAAACAGGCTATGATTCTTGCCGCCGAGGGCGAACGTGACGCGCGTATTGCCAGAGCCGAAGGCGAGGCAAAGGCTATCTACCTTTCTAAAAAAGCAGAGGCAGACGGTCTTGCCGCACTTAAAGAGGCAGGCGTTGACGCTGCAGTTCTCGAACTTAAAAAGTATGAGGCGCTCGTTAATATGTCAAACGGCACTGCCGCAAAACTGATTATTCCTACCGATGCGGTAAACACCGTTACAAACAATGCAATATTCACCGAAACAACTGGTTTAGGTGACAACACACGATCCGCGCCAGAGCCTAAAAAAGCGCCAAAGAAAGACAAAAACTGCGATTAATTCAATGCGCAACGCATAATTCATAATTCTCGATTATATAATACCAAAGCCTCTGCTAAAAAGCGGGGGCTTTGCTTTATAATGCAGGTACTGGCGACCGTATGCAAGAAAAACATTATAATAGATTCAATAGATTAGTATTGAATTTTATCTTGATAAAATGCGTATTATATGGTAAGATAATATGAATAGTTATCGTTTTTAGAAAGGGGTTTGCGTTGATGTCTGATAACCGCGCGATTGGCGTTTTTGATTCGGGACTTGGCGGACTTACCGTTGCCCGCGAAATTATGAAGTTTTTGCCCAATGAAAACATTGTTTATTTTGGCGATACAGGTCGTGTGCCCTACGGTACAAAGGGTTGTGATACCATTCGCAAATACGCGCTTCAAGACGAACGTTTTTTGCTGTCTCATAATGTAAAAATTATAGTTGCCGCCTGCGGTACCGTATCTTCTGTTGCGGCTGATACAGCGCAAATGTTACCCGTTCCCTTTGTAGAGGTGGTATCCCATTCGGTGCGCGCGGCAGTAGCGGCTACCAAAAACGGCAAGATAGGCATTCTTGCTACCAGCGCTACCATAAAAAGCGGTGCCCACAAAAAACAAATTCTCGATATTTTGCCCTCTGCCGAGGTTGTAGAGTCTGCAGGCACGTTGCTTGTATCTATTGTAGAAGAGGGCTGGACCGCAAACGACGACGCAGTCGCAGTAGAAACCCTGCGACGATATCTTAAACCTATGATAGATGCGGGCGTTGACACTCTTATCTTGGGTTGTACGCACTTTCCCGTTTTGTCAAGTGTTATACGAAGCATTTTAGGTGATACGGTAACGCTTATAAATATGGGTGAGGCTACCGCTCAGGCAATCAAGCAAATGCTTAAAGACAGCGACAGCCTTAACGACGGCGCAAATTCACCCGAATATAAATTTTACGCAAGCGACAAAACCGACTCGTTTGTAGGCATGGTAGATATTTTGTTAGGTGCTTACAACAAGGATTTTAAGATTGAACAGGTAGATATTGAAAAGGTATGAAAAAAGTTTTAGTAAAAGTAAAAGGTACGCAGGGTGTTGACGGCGAGGATACCGTTATCGAACTTGCTACCGAGGGCACATTTCGCGAGTTTGAGGGCGATTATATAATCACATATTCTGACGACCCTACCGAATCGGGCAGTAAAACAAAAACACAGTTAACCGTACAAAAAAACGGTACTGTAATTTTAGACCGACGCGGCGACCTTAATTCGCGCCTTATAATTACAGAAGGCGAGCGAAACAACTGCCTTTATGCCATACCGCAGGGCAGTTTAACCCTCGGTATTTACGGCAAAGAAGTAAAAACCGCCATCACTGAACACGGCGGCACAGTCAAAATGGTTTATACAATAGATGTAAATCTTGAACCTTTGAGTGAAAATACGGTTGAGATTACAGTGGAGGAAAGATAAGAATGTCAGTTTTAGTAAATGACGCAAAAAAACAGATTGAAAAAATACTTATTGACGCGGCAGATAAGGCAATAAAAAGCGGCGAACTGCCCGAATGCGAGCTCGCACCCTTTAAGGTAGAGGTTCCCGCCGACCGCAAAAACGGTGATTATGCCGTAAACGCGGCTATGGTCTGGGCGCGTGGCTTTAAGTCTGCTCCCCGTGCTATTGCCGAAAGATTGATGGCAAACGTTGATTTTAGCGGTACTTTTATTGAGAAATACGAAATTGCAGGCCCTGGCTTTATAAACCTTTTCTTGTCGGACAAGTATTATGCCGATATTGTTGCCGATGTTATTGCAAAGGGTGACGATTACGGCAAAAGTAACTACGGTGAGGGTAAGCGCGTGCTCGTAGAGTTTGTATCGGCAAACCCAACAGGTCCTATGCACATTGGCAATGCCCGCGGCGGTGCTTTGGGCGATTGCTTAGCGGCTGTACTGTCAGCGGCAGGCTACTACACCGAGCGCGAATTTTATATAAATGACGCAGGCAACCAAATAAACAAATTTGGTCTGTCACTTGATTTGCGTTATCAGCAACTTTATGCCGACGGCATCGAAATGCCTGAAGACTCTTACCACGGCGACGATATCGTAGCTCACGCAAAGGCTTTTGCCGAAATTAACGGCGATAAATATATGTCGGCTGACGAGGCTACACGCCGCAAGGCTTTGGTAGAGTTTGCGCTACCTAAAAATATTCAGGGACTTCAAGATGACCTGCTTAAATACCGCATTGAATATGACACCTGGTTCCGCGAAAGTACACTTCATAATAACGGTGAGGCCTCCCGTATTATTGAACTTTTAAAAGAAAGCGGTCACACCTACATTCAAGAGGATGCGCTTTGGTTTAAGGCTACCGATTTTGGCTGTGATAAAGACTTTGTGTTAGTAAGAGCTAATGGTGTACCCACCTACGTTGTGCCTGATATTGCATACCACTACAACAAATTAGAGGTTCGTAAATTTGACAAAGCAATCGACATTTTAGGCGCTGACCACCACGGCTATGTGCCTCGTCTTAAAGCGGCACTGACCGCTTTGGGTGTTGATGCTAACCGTCTTGATGTTGTGCTTATGCAGATGGTACGTCTTGTGCGTGACGGCGAGGTTATCAAGGCCTCAAAGCGTTCGGGCAAGGCTATTACCC
>CAYOVQ010000132.1:0-3049 GCA_964407485.1 uncultured Ruminococcus sp. | reverse complement strand
GGCACGTTTGGCAAAGCGGCTTTTGATTTTGTCGATTTTTTAAAGGCAGGCAGTCAAACGTACTGGCAGATACTGCCTCTTAACCCCACAAACTTTGGCGACTCGCCATATCAGTCTTTTTCATCCTTTGCGGGCAATCCGTATTTTATAGACCTTGACACACTTGTCAAAGATGAACTTTTGACAGAAAAAGAGATTAAGTCTTACGATTTTGGCAGTGATGACGAGGCGGTCGATTACGAAAAACTGTACAAAAATCGTTACCCCCTGCTAAAACTCGCTTTTAGCCGCTTTAAGCACGACAGCAATTACACTGCTTTTGAAAGTCAAAACGCGCACTGGCTAAACGATTACGCGCTTTTTATGGCAGTAAAAGCGGCAAATGGCGGTCGCGCGTGGCACACGTGGGATGAGTCGCTCAAAAAAAGAGAGCCTGCCGCGCTAAAGCAAGCGCAGACCGATTACATAGACGATATTAATTTTCATAAATTTTTGCAGTTTAAGTTTAGCGAGCAGTGGGATGTGCTAAAAGACTATGCCAATCAAAATGGCATCAAAATTATCGGTGATATACCGATTTACGTGGCGTTTGACAGTGCAGATGTGTGGGCAAACCCAAAACAATTTATGTTAGATGACGACTTCACCCCCTCGGCAGTTGCGGGTGTGCCGCCCGATTTGTTTAGCGAAGACGGACAACTTTGGGGTAATCCCTTGTACCGTTGGGATTATATGAAACGCACAGGCTACGCGTGGTGGAAACAGTATTTAGGCAACGCGCTAAAGCGGTACGACACAGTGCGTATTGACCATTTTAGAGGGTTTGAGTCTTTTTTTGCTATCCCCTACGGCGACAAAAATGCCAGAGGCGGTAAATGGATAAAAGGTCCCGACACTGATCTGTTCAACGCGCTAAAGGCAGAGTTTGGCGATGATTTGCCCATTATTGCAGAGGACTTGGGCGTTATTACCCCTGCCGTACTTAAAATGCTTGACAACACCAATTTCCCAGGTATGAAGGTGTTACAGTTTGCCTTTGACGGCGATACCGACAACGAGTATCTGCCGCACAATCATATCAAAAACTGTGTTTTGTACACAGGCACGCACGACAATGACACCATTATGGGTTGGCTTAAAACGTCAGATGCCGCCACAGTAAAGCAGGCAAAGGATTATTTGAATTATCAGTCTGATGACGGCTTTAACTGGGCTATGATAAAATCGGCTCAAAGCAGTGTTGCAGACACCTGTATAATAACCCTGCAGGATATTTTAGGGCTTGACAGCAAAACTCGTATAAACATTCCGTCTACACTGGGCAATAACTGGCAGTGGCGGGTTAAGGTCGAGTGCATAAATAACTGGCTTGCTAATATTTTAAAAGAAATAGCCGTGATGTATGGAAGAGAAAATAAACTCACAATTCACAATGCTTAATTCACAATTATTTATAAAAAAGTCACTGCGAACGGTGTATGTTTCGCAGTGACTTTTTTATTTATATTATGCTAACAAAAAATTGGTCAAAAAATGGGGATTTTCGATTGTGACATTTAAAATATCAAGTCTGGTCTATCCTTATATCAATAGCCTTAATCTTATGATTGCTTGCATATTCATATCCGTGTGTCTTGCGTATGTAGTCAAAAAAGTTTTCGTTAGTATCATCACTCCACAATGTATCTTCAAGTTCACGGTTTTCTTCATCAGGAGAGAACGCCACACTTACTCGTAGTTGATAATATTCATCTTCTCCATTCGGATATTGTCTCACTAAATCATAGTAAAACAAATCTTTACCCGTAAAACCATAAACGCCGTATTCATTCAACAACAAATCTTCTTCAATAGGTGTTTTGCACATTTCTTCAAAAGTCTCCATAATTTCGTCTAATGTATTATTTATCGAAACGTTGGATCTTAGATATTCCAGTAACAACATATTCATAACATCACCGCCTATGTGTTATTATATGCTTGTGTCAAATCAGGGACAAATCGCCCTCGGCTCCCTCTGACGAGGGAGCTGGATTTTGCGAAGCAAAAGACTGAGGGAGAGAAAACTACCCCTCCGTCACGGCTCTGCCGTGCCACCTCCCCTGACAAGTGGAGGCTGTTTTTTGAATACACAGATTACATTTCTATTATTAGTTCGGTCTCTAAAAAGTTGTTGCCTTTTAAATACACTATCTTTATCTTATCATCAAATTTAACATAGTCAACAATAGGGTCTACCGTTTCAGAAACATCCTCAAGCACTACTTCTTTTAAATACTCTCCTTTGTTGAATATATCCTGTATTATAACACTATGCCTTCCATTATCATAATTTGCAAATACAACATTCTCTTCGTATTCGCCTAAAACAGAATAATATGTGTCCGATACATTCCCACTGTTAACATCACAGTAAATTGTCCAACGAGTAGAAATACCCGTACCTGTTTGAACTGAAACGCTCAATAAATCCTCATTTATAACATTCACTTTAGGTTCCCGTGATACATCCTTAGCACTTATGAGAATATTATCATGTCTGTCTTTGATGACATAATCATAGGTAAAATTGCCGTTATCAGTAATTTTATATAATTGGTTGATATCATAATTGCCATTACAACCCGAAAAAATCAAAATAAGAACTTTTATTAAGCATAGGATAATTAGTCTTTTTTTCATTACCTATCTCTCCTGACAGTCATTCCTCAAGGTATGACAAAAATCATACTTCTATATAAGAAATCATACCATACTTTTCCTTGTTTTACAAGGTTACATTAAAGTATGGTATGACAGTTATTCCTGCCTTGCCTTATTAGTTTTGATGAAAAGAACAAGGCAAGGTTATATTTGTCCCTATTGTGCCTCAACCATAGCATAAAAGTGACAATAAATCAATGCGAAGCATTTTTATAATTCGTGGCGAAGCCACACCGAACTTATTACCTCTTACTTTTTACTTATTACTTCCCAAAGCCCCAAGGACTTTTTAGGTAAGAGTGAAGAGGTAATAGGTAAGAAGTAAGCCCCAAGAACTTATCGTCCT
>CAYOVQ010000131.1:1224-3073 GCA_964407485.1 uncultured Ruminococcus sp. | reverse complement strand
CGCTATACCTTTGCTTAACTGGACTGCTTGGGATATTGACGCTGTAGACACCTATGGCACACCAATGCCCAAGTTAGCAGACGGATGGGATGCTAAAGATTTCCGTTACTACAAAGATGCGTTCAGAAATTCAGAGTATTACGAAAACCCCGAAGGTGCTACACCGGTAGATACCGGTTATGTGCAGGGTATATTCTCTGACTTTGATGAACTTATCGGCGCAGGCACCGAGGCAGATCCTTATATTATTGATAACGCAGAATTGTTATTTGAAATTATCGCTTCGGGCGGTATGAACCGCGGTGTGCCTCAGTATTTCAAGCTTGCTTGTGACCTTGACCTTGAAGGTGTTCAGTGGGTTACCTATCAGACCGATGCAGATTTAAACACTACTTATAGCAAGATTTACTATGACTACAAAGCATTCGCAGGTACAATCGACGGCGACGGTCATACCATTACAGGTATGTATAACGTAAGTTCTAATTCGGACGAGTATGCAGGCTTTATTCCTGAACTTACTGCTACAGGTGTTGTTAAAAACCTGCACTTCCGTAATGCTTATGCATATTCTGCTACAGGTTGCGGTATTATCGCAGGTAATGCTGCAAGTGGCTCGGTAATTTCGGGTTGCTCTATCGAAGACAGCGAAAACGCTAAATTTATAGGTGAGGGTACCGCTACAATCACCAACAGTTATATCACTGTTGATGATGAAACAACCTACTACCTCGAAAACGGCTCTACAGGTACACCTACAGTTGACGGTGTGACTTGGTATAAGGGCGGTTCAGACAATAGCACACCCAAACTTGTAAACCGTGCAGATGCTATGCCTTATGCTGACGCAGACGGTGACGGAGACGGTTATGAGTATGGTCTTAACGATCTTATCGCTCTTAAGCAAAAACTTACAAGAAAATCGGCTTATGCTAACATCTACGGCGACGTAAGCCGCAACGGTACGACCGATATCCGTGACCTTGTAATTATGCAGCGTGAAGTTGCAGAGGATGACGTTGTTGTTGTTCTTGACGGCTTCTGGAAGAACGTAAAGGCTGGCAATATCAGCATTTACTATGACGAAGACGACAACTACGACTTTGCTCGCAAGATGGAACTTTATCTTGAAGAGACAACAGGCGTAGATATCTTAAAGACAAAAGGCACAACAACTTCAAATCTTACTATCAGATTAGTAACAGATAGCAATTTGGGTGCAAGCAACTATTCTGTAGCATACGATTTAGAGACGGCTGTGCTTACAATCAGCGGCGGCTCGTTTACAGCCGTTGAACAGGGTGTACTTGCATTTATTAACGGTTCTGATGCTGTAAAGGGTATTGTTTATACAGGTACAGGCGCTATTGACTCATACAAGACTGCTCTTGACCTTGACGGTGATGGCACAGCCGAGTACTTCTACGTATGGGGCGATGAGTTTGACAGTGGCAACACTGTAAATATTAACGGTACCACCTATACAACTGCATCTTACGACAAGTGGTTATTAAGAAATAAAACAGTTGATAAAACTGACGACCACGAGACCGAAGTTGCTTATATCAGTGCCGCTACAGATGCGCAGGCACCCGGAATTAACGTTGTTAGTGGCGGTAAACTCACACTTAAACGCGGTATTAATAGCCAGACCGATATGTACGCAAGCGGTATTTCAAGTAAAAACTCTATGCTTTATAAGTACGGTTATGCTGAAATGCTTGTAACACTTCCAAGTGATGGCTATGCATTCCCTTCATGGTGGTTGTTAACACACCACGGCAGTTCCACCAACCTTTCGGTTCAACGTTCGCTTTACAGTAAGGTTTATGAACTTAACAACACGGGC
>CAYOVQ010000131.1:0-1124 GCA_964407485.1 uncultured Ruminococcus sp. | reverse complement strand
GATATGGTAATTGACTATATACGTCTTTATCAGTTAGACGGTGAACGTGATATCGTTACACCCGAAACAGAGGCATTCAATAGCAATGATCGTTTTGGAAATTAAAAAATAAATTAATTAAAAAAGAGTCCTTCGGGACTCTTTTTTAGTGTTTTAAAACTTTTTACGTAGTTTTTCAAGCGCGGCGGTTTCAATACGAGATACATAACTGCGCGAAATGCCCAACTTTTTTGCAATCTCACGTTGGGTAAGTTCTTTTGCGCCGTCTAAACCGTAACGCATTTTTATTATCTGCAATTCACGTTCGTCAAGCGTTCCGTTTAAAATCACGCGTAGTTTTTGCACCTTAATCTTTGTATCAATTTCTTCTTCAATATTGCCCTCGTCGGCAATAATATCTATAAGGGTGAGGGTGTTGCCGTTTTTGTCGGTGTCAATGGGGTCGCTTATATAAACGTCTTGCGTGTATTTTTTGTTGTTTCTAAAATGCATCAAAATTTCATTTTCGATGCAGCGCGCCGCGTAGGTGGCAAGCCTGATTTTTTTGTCTGGTTTAAAGGTGTTTACCGCTTTTATAAGACCTATGGTGCCTATGGATATCAAATCGTCTTGATCGTCGGCGGTGTAGTACTTTTTTACAACGTGAGCAACAAGCCGCAGGTTGTGTTCGATAAGTTCGTCCTTTGCCTTTTGGTCGCCTTGCTCTTTAAGCGCTAACAGTTCGGTTTCGCGTTTTGATGACAGCGGCGGGGGAAATGACCCCGCGCCTGTGACGTGCAACGCCAGATAAAATATTTGTGATGCGATTTGTGTAAGTAATTCAAAAAACATATAAATCCCCCTTATAAAAAATATATGAAAAGGGTTAAAATTTATTTTCAAATTTATACATTTTTTTCATAATTTCACATTGACAATATATTTGTGTTGTGGTAAAATACATTAGATAAAAATGTACCTTTTGGGGCTACTGATTTTTCACAAAAGAAAGGACGGTTTAAAAATGGCGGCTCGTATAAAAAACAATGTTTATAAACCCGAATTTCTAAACGATTTTGTCCCCGCTGTTAACAAGGCGGTTTTGTCACCTTTTTTTGCCGACACACAAAATAATTATTTCATTT
>CAYOVQ010000130.1:0-3098 GCA_964407485.1 uncultured Ruminococcus sp. | reverse complement strand
CTCAAGCGCCGCAGTCTTGATTTGTTCAAGCTGTTGTTTCATAGTATATCTCCTTCGTCGATTTGATGAATAATGAATGATGAATAATTTCGGAGTCGGCTACGCCGACGATTCATATACGTCGCTTTGCGACACATTACTTCTTCACTATTACCTCTTACTTATTACTTTTTTCGTAAGAAAACAAAAATTTCGCCCTGTTATTACAGGACGAAATTTGTAAACACAAACTCCGCGGTACCACCCGCATTTTCGCTCAAAGAGCAAACACTCTCTTCGGTCTGTAACGGAACCGACTACCCGTTGCCACCTACTGCAATTTTCAGCGGCACTGCTCAAAAGGGAACTTCACATTGCGGTAAAATAGGCGGCTTACAGCCCGAGACCGCCCTCTCTTAAAATTACGCATAACGCTACTTTTCTTTATCATCGCATTTAACAATAACAAATGAATTATAACATAGTTTCAAAAAAATGCAAGCCTTTTTTGAATGTACAATAACTTTATAATTAAGATTGTGCTTAAAATTTTTACCACATTTTTAGTATAATTTTAAGATTCTTCGTCACTACCGTTTCTCTGAATGACAAACCGATACAGATTAAACTAAAATTTTAGGTCTTTCTAAACGCGCAAGCGTGAAGAATCTTAAAGACTAAATTATTTTTGCTCAAAGTCTTCTGCATTCTTTTTATGCTCTTCTTCGCGTTGTCGCTCTAAAGATGCTATGCCTTCATTCAAAATCTTTTCGGTTTCCGCAATTGAAGCATTTAGAACATTTATAGAATCCTTAAGTAAAAATTCTTTACCGCTGTCTTTTTCTACTGTTTCCAACTTTGCTTCAACATCGGCAATATCATTTCTATAATCTGCTATAATCTTGTTGCACTCTGCGGTTAACTCTGCAATGGCTTTATCATACTTCTCGTCGGTAAGCCTTTCAACCAACTCAAATGCGGTGTTTCTTGTTGCTTCTGCTCTCTCCTCGTAGGTTAACTGCGATTCAATCGGTTCGTTCTCTGATTCGATTGCTACGCTTTCTGTAACCGACGATGATTCTTGCTGTGAACTTGAAACCGTTTCCCGATTGCTTTCTGTTTGCGAAACTGTTTCGTCCTTACTTACAGTAACTGTACACTCAAAAACCTCATTGCCCGTATTTGCAGATATAAGTGCTTTTCCCTCTGACAATGCGGTAACTGCCCCATAAAAAACCCTTACAACCGTGGGGTCACTGTTGCCCCACTCCACGTTATCGGCATTCGTAACGATAAGCGTTTCGCTTTGTCCCACTATTAAATCAAGTTGTGTTTTGTTGATTTGCGGATATGAACTTTCAACGTTTTCTGAATCGCAACCGCATAAAAGCATAACAATTGTCAGAACAATTAAAAAAATCTTTTTCATCTTTTCCCTTTCTTCATAAACCGATTGACAGTGTGTTGTACATCAATATAGCGAATTTGAAAACGCCGCTAGTTGCTCCATTGTAAGAGCTTCGCCGCGCACGGTTTCAGAAATGCCCGCCGCATTTAATGCTTCGCGCAAAACATCTTTCTCAATCCCTAAAGTGTTGCAAACGGTGTTGAGCAAAATTTTTCTGCGTTGGGCAAAGCAAGCCTTTACGATTTTAAAGAACAGTTTTTCATCCTTTACATCTACGGGCGGCGCCTCGCGCAAGGTAAGTTTTATAACCGCCGAATCAACATTTGGCGGCGGCATAAAGGAGCCTCGCGGTACACCAAAAAGGGTTTCTGCTTCGGCATAGTAATTAACCGCTACCGTAACCGCCCCCGCCGCGCGAGAACCAACTGCCGCACAAAGACGGTCGGCGGCTTCTTTTTGCACCATTACTGCAATTGTATTTATAGGTAAACGGCTTTCAAGCAGCATCATTATAACGGGCGAGGTAATATAATAGGGCAGATTTGCGCATATATTTATTGTGTCGCAATCAGCAAACTCTTCTGCCAAAACAGTTTTTAAATCAATTTTAAGTATATCGTTCCAGATAATTTTTACATTGTCGCAGTCGGCAAGCGTTTGCTCTAACACGGGTTTAAGTCTTGTATCAAGCTCTACCGACACCACTTTTTTGCAAGCGCGTGATAACTGTGCCGTAAGCACACCCGCACCTGGGCCTATTTCAAGCACGCCGATGTTTTCACCCGACACAGCAGAAGCCATTCGCGGACAGACGGTATCGTCTATTAAAAAGTTTTGACCTAAAGATTTTTTAAACGAAAAGCCTTCTGCTTCAAGTACGCTTTTTAGATCTCTTTTGTTTGAAATTTTCAATATATCACCTGTTTTAATATTTCTTATAGCGAAAGAATATCCCTCCGCCTCGTACCTCGGCACCTCCCTTTAGGCAAGGGAGGCTCGTAATGTATTTTTATTATATAAAAAATATATATCGCTTTCAAGAAATTTTTAGATGACAAATACAATTTTTTATGGTACAATATAGAAAATACAGTTTTTTGGAAGTGTTTATTTAAAATGGATAACAGATATTTAGAGAATGTAATAAGCGAAATGCAACCTTTTTTTGACGAAAACGGTTTTAAAGAGGTAGACGGTGTTTATAAAAACGATAAAAAAGTTGCCGCTGTCGAATACAGCGACGAACGTCAGATGTATATTTTAAAAACCGCCGACATTGCCGAAGACGGCAGTTATGAACTTGCAGAAGTAAACGCTTGGCTTTTTGACGACAGTCAGAACGCAAAGGATGCCGAGGCCGTAGGTATAGACTTTACCTCAACCCTTAAAGCCGAAATGGGCATAAAACACAAACGCTCTGCCGCGGTGGCAAATGCCATTGACCTGCCTACCGCATCAAAGGACGGCACGTATAACATTACAACATTTACCAAAAAGGTGCTTGACGTTTTCCCCACGCTCAAAGACGAATACAAGTCTCACGTGGCGGTTTACGGCAATTTCTTGTACCTTAATTTCTTTGGCGAAAAGTTAGTACCGCAAATAAAATCGGTTCTGCTTGAGAATAATAAGAAAAACGTTAAAAAACTTTTTGATGTTTTACAAAACGGATATTTACAGGGTGACCGTGATACAGTTAACACAATAGTAG
>CAYOVQ010000129.1:0-3103 GCA_964407485.1 uncultured Ruminococcus sp. | reverse complement strand
TACGGCAAAGGTTTAGAAATTATAACCCGTAAAAATTTAGCCGAGCTTGACGGCGGTGTAGTTGAAGGCCGACCTTTTCAGGAGGCATTTAACGCCATCCCCGGTCTTGCTGATGCGTGGAACAATCATCCACAGGATTTTGCTCCCGAAGGCGGCGAGGCTATGCGTGACGCCTATGTTCGCATTTATGATGAGATTCTAGCCCTTGCTCACTCTAATCGCGGCAAAACCATTGCGGCTGCCTCACACGGTGGAGTACTTCGCTGTCTTATGTGCCGTGTGCTTTACTACGATATCACCCGACTCAAAGATGTTCCTTGGCACGAAAACACCGCCGTAACACTATTGAAAATTGACGATAACGATAAGATCAGCGTTGAATTTTTCAACGACCACAGTCACGTTCCGCCCGAATATATGCCCAAGCGCAACCGTATTATAACTAAAACCTGATGAGGTGAAAATATGATTATTATGTCAGTCGATTTAGGAAAAGCAAGAACGGGTATTGCCGTATCTGATGCAACAAATCAGTTTGCCTTTCCTAAAGATGTTATAACCGAATACCACGCCGACCGCCTTGTTGAAAAGGTGTGTAAAAAGGCAACGGAATACTCTGCCGAGCGAATTGTAGTAGGCTACCCTAAAAATATGGACGGTACTCTCGGCGAACGCGCGCAGGAATGTGCCGCAATTGCCGAGCAAATAAAGACGACCAGCGGCATAGAAACCGTCCTTTGGGACGAACGCTGCACCACCGTTACCGCGCACAATTATTTAAGTATGAACAATGTCCGCGGTAAAAAACGCAAGCAAACGGTAGATGCTGTCGCCGCAGTAATAATTTTAGAGGATTATTTACGCAGTTTATAATCCGTATAAAACACACCAAACCTTTTCACTATTAACTCTTACCCATTACTTCAAATGATATGCACCCCAAAAGCTAGATGCTTTTGGGGTGCATATCATTTCAGCCGTCTTTTTTATAATATCGTTTCCATACCTATTTTTTGTGGCTTTAAACCAAGTGACTCATAAAAACGCATAGCCGATTGATTACAGCTCCACACATTAAGAGTCAGGTTATAACAGTCGTTTTCTTTTGCAAGCCGGACTGCCGCTTCGTATAATTGGCGACCTATATGCTTGCCGCGTAATTTCTCATCAACGCATAGGTCATCAATATACAATGTCTTAATATCGGTCAAAACCGAGTTGTTTATATGCTGCTGGAAAACGCAAAAGCAATAGCCCATTACGTTGTCATTTTCATCCACACATACAAGTATCGGTCGCTTCTCATCTTTTAAAAGCGCCTTTAGTTCATCGGCAGAATACTTCGTTCCGATTTTAAAAATATCGGGTCGGCCCTTATGGTGCACCATATCAACCTGTGACAATAAATCTAAAAGTTTTGGAATATCTTTTTCTATAGCTAATCTAATCACTTTAATTCTCCATTTAGTGCGATATAACATTTACGGTTGAATAAACTTTAAACGCCTCGATGCTTCGGGGTTCATTTCCAAATGCACTAAGCAATTCTTCCTCATACTCGGGAATACTGTCCACCTTGCCTGCCACGTAATCCAAAATTCTTCTGCGGCAAGCATCAGTACGGTATATCATACCGCCTATGCGGTGGTCTTGCACATCAAAGCCCTGCGGTTTATTTTCCTTGTACCACTGTTTTTCAAAGGCATACCCGAACTTACGCATATTTTTTGCCACCTCAGCATAATCGTTTTTTGCCAAGCGTTCAAGCTCTGCCTTATCCCCCGCTTTATAAGCCGCGCGGGACTTTTTACCAAGCTCATACTTATATTTCATAACCTCGCACATTTTTGCCGACGCATCAAACAAATAACCGTATTTGCGACTTTTTTTAGCAACCGCAAAAAGTTTTTTAGCCGCATCATCATAATACTCGTATGAATTAACATTATCTCGCACGGTAGCATCCAAAAAGTCACTCAGATAATCCGCATAAAACATATATTTTACCGGATTTGGCGGTAGTTTTGACGTGGAGTTCATATCCACCTGATTAGGTATATCAATAAGCATAAAATCATCATAATCTATGCCAACAATACGCTTGAATTTAGCCTTGATTTTTTCCTCATCAGAGTTACCCCTTGCATACTCTGCTATATAAAGCAGAGATGGCAGTAATGCAAAATTTGAACTCTCACAACCGTCATTACCCCACATAGTGATAAATATATTTTTTATCTTGTGTTTTTTGCAAGCGTCTATTGCCGGAACAGAGGTTTCCAGTGTGTGCCCGTTAAATGGTGTAAAACCATGCCAGCCCCATGCGCCACCTGCAAACCACACATTTTTTGATAACTGATTATGATTTTTAATCATATCGCTGTAGTGTTTTTCATCCTTGCTGTAATAATCCCAATAAACCGGAATAACATCGGGGTGCATAGCATCGACAACCTCTTGCGGTACCTTTTTCTCACCCTCAATAAAGCAGTATTGACCGTTATTCCATGAACGGAAATACATATCCGACCAGATAACCGGTATATAATCGTATTTTTTAGCAATATCACAAACCATCGCCAAATGACGCTTGATTATTTCATTGGTGCTTTCGTATCCATGAATATCAAGATGTTTGCCGCGTCCTAACATGTGAGCCTCATCCATACCAATATGTATATATGGGGACTTAAAACACTTTTTAAGCGTTTTAAACATTCTGTCAATCAAATCGTAAACACGCTCGTCATCGGTAAGCATAATGTCGTTACAGTCAACGGGAATTGTACCCCAACGTAGCGCTTGGTTAAGGTGCGCGAGTGTTTGAATACAAGGTATAATCTCAATACCCAAACTGTTTGCATACTCGTCAAGCTCCTGCATTTCAGCAACAGAATATCTACCGCGCATATAACCAAAGTAGGGTTCCCCCTCGACCTCGTAGGTATCTTCGGTATAAAGCATAACCGAATTGTATCCCATCTTCTTAAGCAAGACAAAATACTCTTTAAGCGCCTTTACATTCATAACGGCGTTGCGCGACATATCTATCATAACGCCAAGTCTTTCGTATTTTTTTGACATAAAACCGCCACCTTTCAAG
>CAYOVQ010000128.1:0-3275 GCA_964407485.1 uncultured Ruminococcus sp. | reverse complement strand
TTGGCCTTGAAACCTTAAAGGTTATCGTTCGTCAGCCACTCGTTCTTACCGAGAATGCTGACAAGTTTGATATCGTATGCCGCGTTGCAGGCGGCGGCGTTACCGGTCAGGCTGGTGCTATCCGCCACGGTATTGCACGTGCACTTCTTCAGGCTGATGCTGAGCTTCGTCCTGAACTCAAGAAGGCCGGTTTCCTCACACGTGACCCACGTATGAAGGAAAGAAAGAAATACGGTCTCAAAGGCGCACGTCGTGCTCCACAGTTCTCAAAGAGATAATTTCGGCTTTGCCGAAAAAACAAAATGCTCCGTTTTGTACGGAGCATTTTTTGTTTATCTCTTTGAGAACAGTTTTATTCGCCTGCGGCGAGTTGTATTGCTTCGCAGTGATATTTGGTCTTTGTCCAAGTGATATTCGCTTCGCGAGTTTTGGCGGCGAATAAAACACCACTTCTGCATATGCAGAAATATCACCATGCTGCAAGGCATAATATCACTCTGTGCAAAGCACAGAATATCACTGACAATTCCCCGAAACCATCTTTAGTTTAGGGGTTTTCTTTATGCTTTTGGTACGAATTATTACATAAAAACTCTTGAACATTTTGAGGTGTTGTTGTATTATATATGTGTAACATCATTAAACCAATGTGGATAACACCGCAAAGAAAGGATTATTTTTATGACTAAACGCTTTAAAAAAGTTTTAGCAATTCTTGTCGCTTTTGTAATGGTTGCTGTTTCGCTTTCGGGCGGTGCCTCTTTTATCACAAGCGCTACCGACACACCAACCGACCAAGAGCCCGAATGGAAAAGCCACCCCGAAGATTTCAAACTATTGGCATTTACATTTGACGACGGTCCAAGTTCAAATATGCCACGTTACGTCGATTTGTTTTCTTTATACGAGGGTACCGGCACGTTTTTTGTTAGAGGTATATCGATAAAAAACGATGACAGCTACAGTATGATGCAATCGGCTATTGACGCAGGCTGGGATATAGGCAACCACGGCGATAATCATTTAAATGCGCAGTTTGGTGGCGCAGACGGCGGCGAGGTGACCTACGACCAGATAAATGCCGACATAGTAAATCTAAACACCAAGCTTGAAAGTAATCTGAAAGACCGCAACGGCCTACCATACAAGGTTAAATTTTATCGCCCGCCCAACATAAAGCCAACCGAAAACACATTTAAGGTTTGCACCGAACAAGATTTGGCTGTCATTTGGCTCAAATATGATGCATTGGATTGGGCAAGCAATAAAACATATACCGACCGATATAACGTATTTAAAAACGGTATCGACACTTGGGAAGACGGCGACGTAATTCTTTGCCACGAGATAGGTGTAGTCGGCGCAGAAGATACATACAAAATTTTAGAAGAACTATTGCCCGAGTTTTATAAAGCAGGATACCGTTTTTGTTCAATTAGCGAATATATGCAGCTACGCGGAATATCACAATATCAACTTTCCGGAAAACTGCCAATCAAAAATGGAAATCAAGGTATGGTTACCAATATTATAGAAGTTGCCAGAGAAAAACTCCCGATAAGCGACGGCGACGTAAACGCTGACTACAAAATTAACAACAAAGACCTCGCGCTGCTTATGCAATATATTAACGGTTGGAATGTTAAAATTGAACTGGAAAGCTCCGATGTTAATACCGACGACAAAATAAACAATAAAGATTTTGTTATGATTATGCGCTATATCAATGGTTGGGAAATAACGCTTGGATCCTCTTCATAATAATTATCATTCAATACAAAACCAATTTCTCTCTGTGTAAGCACTCCGAATGACACTCTCCTTTTTCTTGTAGGGTGTCATTCGTTTTTATCTTTAAACATATGAATTTTATTTGACTTTTGGATAAGATATAATTATAATGGATATGATAACATAGATGTAGTGCGTTTGCGCCTCATCAACAAATTTTCAGGAGGAAACCAATATGAATTTTATTACAGTAAAAAGTTATGACGAATTAAGCGTAAAGGCCGCTAACATTATTGCTTCACAAATCATTATGAAGCCAAACTGCGTATTGGGTCTTGCTACCGGTTCTTCACCCGTTGGCACTTATAAAGAGCTTATTAAAAAGTGCAATGCAGGCGAGCTTGATTTTTCTACCGTTACCTCTGTAAACCTTGACGAATACGTTGGTCTTAACGGTGACCACGATCAGAGCTACCGTTACTTTATGAACACCAACCTTTTTGACCACGTAAACATAGATAAGGCTCGCACAGCAGTACCAAGCGGTATTTCAGGCGACCTCGAAGCAGAAGGCGCTGCTTACGACAAGCACATTGCAGACCTTGGCGGTATTGACCTTCAGCTTCTTGGAATTGGTCTTGACGGTCACATCGGCTTTAACGAGCCTGCAGATGTTTTTGTAAAGGAAACACACGTTGTAGATTTACACGAATCAACCATTGAAGCAAATGCGCGTTTCTTTGAGTCGATTGATGATGTTCCTAAAAAAGCAATCACAATGGGTATGGGCGCTATTATGAACGCTAAAAAGGTTTTGCTTGTAGCAAACGGCGCCAACAAGAAAGACATTATCGAAAAAGCCTTCTTTGGCCCAATCACCCCACAGGTTCCCGCATCTATTCTCCAACTTCACCCCGACGTTACGGTAATTTATAGCGAAAATTAATTATAAATGAGGTATTCAAAATGACGGATAGAGAAATTGCAATTCTTGCGGCAAAGCATTTCAATAGTGACGAAATCGTTTCTATAGATCCCTACGGCAACGGCCATATCAATTCGACATGGCTTGCCATACATAAATCAAGTGACGGTAAGGAAACAAAAAATCTTATGCAAAAGATTAGTACCGTTGCCTTTAAAAATCCCGAGCAACTTATGGAAAACATCGTAGGTGTCACCGAGTTTTTGTGTGACAAGGTAGAAGAAGACGGTACCCTTACCGTAATTAAAACACTTGACGGCAAAAATCTTTATATCGATGAACTCAAAAACTATTGGCGTGCATATAAATTTATTGACGATGCTACCGCTTATCAGCAAATTGAAAATGAAAACGATTTTTATATTTGCGGTTTAGCATTCGGCGAATTTCAACAAATGCTCGCTGAATATCCTGCAGAAAAATTGCACGAAACAATTGTTAATTTTCATAACACTCCAAGCCGTTTTGCTGATTTTAAACAAGCGCTTGCCGAAGATGTAATGGGCAGAGCAAAGGATGTTAAACCCGAGGTAGACTTTGTTCTCGCACGCGAATGCAG
>CAYOVQ010000127.1:0-3356 GCA_964407485.1 uncultured Ruminococcus sp. | reverse complement strand
CTCATCAAGATAACCGCTGTCAGCGGCATACTCCCAAAAATATTCACCGTACTGAATACCGTCATAGCACCACGGTTTTGAAAACAGATTGTAGTGAATAAGTCGCACGTCTTCAAGTGGCGGGTGTTTATCATTAGGCATGGCATCCCAAACTTCTGACAAATAATAAATATTACCGTTGCACAGCGCATTAAGATAATCCTGATCGGGCGCAATACAGTCAAAATGATATTCATTAAGCAGTGACAAAAAGTGCTTATCAAGTTGCCTTTCGCGAAGCAGTTTCAAGTTCATAAGCAACACGCCCGAGTTAATATACTCCTGCTTTGGCACACCTACTGCCTTTTCCATATATTCACAAAGCGGCGGTACGTCAAGCACCGATAAATCATTACAAGCGCCGATATAGTTATCACCTATATCGGTGTCAAACAGTTCTGCCAAATCACCTTTAAGCACAACGTCACTGTCGATATAAATCGCCTTGTCATACTGTTGAAACATTGCAGGTATAAACAGCCTGAAATATATCGTCAATGTAAAATAATCACAACGCAGACGGTTAGACATACGATCGGTTATTGCTTCAAGTCCTGCACCCATTGATACAAACTTGATATTAAAATTATCTGTCCCCAGCGATGCTATCTTTTTGCGGTTTTGCTCGCTCAATTTTTGGTAAAGCACAATCGCCTTGTAGCATCTGTCGCTTGAACAGTTTTTAATAGCAGAATTTATCGCTACCGCAAGATACGGCGCATAAGCATCATCTATTGAAAAGAAAATCGGTATTTCTCGATTCATAATTTTACTTTCTCCTTTTTTAATTTTGTGTATTCGTTTAACAAATCATCATACTCGTGTATTTTAAGCGTTTTGTGCATACCCACTATATTCCACGGCTTTACGCTTACCGTATGAAAGACGGGAAAAAATCTGAAACTTGTTGTAAAGTGTTGAAACACTGTATCATTTTTAAGTTTTCTTTGCTCGTTATAGCGTCTGTTACATATCTTTTTAAAGTTGCACAATTTATTTATAGCCGATTGGTCGGGCATAAACATCTCTTCTTGCGTACACATTTCGCGGCATTTTTCAAAAAGTCTCGTTTCTTTGATTTTTGCAAGATTTAACAGCAACACGCCCGAATTAAGATAATCGCGGCGCGGAAATCGGTTATAAAAAAACCAACTGCCGTAATAATCAAGCGTTCCTGCAAGTTCAAAATCCGACATATCTTGATTGTAATAATCGGCAGGATCACGTCGGCATACGACATCATTATCAAGATACAAAATCTTGTCTGGCAGTTGTTCAATTTTATCACTGTAAAGCCGCAACATACAACACGGTGTAAAACGCGTATTCATATTAGCGGTAGGCAGTTCTTTAAAAAACATATCGCTGATATCAATCAGGGTAACACTGTTTTTGTCATCCAACCTTTTGACAATATCACCTAAAAAATCGGCAAAGTGTTGTGTCAATGCCGAAATCTTTGTACTGCCGTTTTCAACACTCGCCGTAAGCAAAAAAATATGTAGCGGCTCTGTCACATTTTTTAGCAACGATAACACCGAAATAATCACACCGTCCGCTATATTTCCGTCACCGCAATAAAGTATGTTCATAAACCAACCTCCTGATGCAATTTTAACAATAAGCGCCAAAAAGAGCAATCTACATATGCATCTTGGGACTCTATACTTAAAATTCCTGCTGTAGAGTTATTTCTCTACAACTCTACAGATAAGAGAGATACCCCGTAACAATTGCAAAAAAGGCAACCACGCAAAGCGTGACCACCTTATCTTTTATGTATTTATTTTAAATTCATTTCTTCTTTTTTTTGCGGTTTTCTCATAAGTGACAAAAGCAGTATAATTACCTGACCCGGTATTCCTAAAAGATATGTCATCCAAAAGTTCACACCAAATGGCAATAACGACAAATGCACCACTGTAAGTACAGACCACATAAGAATTGAAACAATAAAATAATTAAGTCTTCGATTAAACCAAAGTGTGTTGAACACAAGCCATACAATAGCAGAAACAGGTACTGCATATATAAATGTAAGCCATTCAAATTTCAACTGCTTAAAACAGGTTGAAACGGTTACAAAGGCCGCAACAGCAACAAACCATACAAACAATACCGAAACCGCAGTTACAATAATCTTTTGCGGCGATGGTTTAGACTGCGCCTTGATTTCCTTTTTTATGTCGTGTTCTTCTCGCACCAGATAATCAAGCGGCACATCAAACAAATCGGCAATTTCAACCAGTACCGAAATGTCGGGCATAGAATCAGCATGTTCCCATTTAGAAACCGCTTTATCAGAATAATTAAGTTTTTCACCTAATTCTAACTGCGTAAGCCCACTCGCCTGACGCAGTTCGGCTATATTTTTGGCTACTACAGATTTTATATCGTTCATAGCGTCAATCATTCCTTATTTAGCATAATTTTGTTGACATTATATACCGATTCTTTTAAAATGTCAAATTTTATTCTGCAAAAAAGTGTTCTTCAACCGAAGCGCAAGATAGTGGTATACAGGCAGATGAAGTTCTTGAATTTTAAAAGTTTCTTTCTCACCCACACGAATACAAATATCCGCAACCTCTTTAAGTCTACCGCCTTTTTCCCCTGTAAGACCTATCACTTTAATACCCAAAGCCTTTGCAACCTTTGCCGCCGCAAACACATTTTTTGAGTTGCCCGATGTACTGATACCTATAAGCACATCACCGCTTTTAGCAAGTGACATCAAACACTGCGCATAAATAAGTTCAGAGTCAACGTCGTTACAAAAAGCAGAATTAAGCGCCGCAATGTTAGGCAATGCTACTGCAGGCAAGGCATTTTATCATTCCTCTATGTTTGATAATGCTACCGCTATAGCAGCATAGTCACCTATAGACTCACCCAGCGCCGCTGGTACAACCTTGCAACAAGCAGAGGAAACTGCAAGCGCCTCTTTATCAATTACTTCTTTTGCAGAATTACATAGTAAATCGCCGCTACGCGCAAAAATACTGTTGCGCTGTATGACGGTCAAGAAATTATTGAAATATATAGTGAAATAGTTTTAAATACCTTACCCGAAAAGGATATCCAAATTTTTGAAAAAGGTATTTCCTTTTCTTCTCCTTCACAGGCCGAAAATTATTTACTGGACTTTGAATAAGCAAAAAAAGCGGCAGTTATGCCGCCTTTTGCCTATTTATTCGCTTTTTTCTCTTTTGAATGATAGTAAAAATAAAGTATCAAATCGGTACTTACCATTACAAAGTTTAGTATGTAAACTGCAATAGAAAGCCAACCAAACCAGCCGTTAATATCCTTCAAAA
>CAYOVQ010000126.1:0-3427 GCA_964407485.1 uncultured Ruminococcus sp. | reverse complement strand
CGCCCGCCATAAAGGGATTATCCTCTGGTGCGTTACAAAATACAACCAGCTTTGCAGGGCCTATGCAATCACGGTCTGCCGTGAGAACGGCGCTTTCTTTAACAATCTCACCCATAAGTTTTACCGCGTCCATATTAATACCTGCTTTTGTAGAACCTATATTTACCGATGAACAGATATTTGTGGTTTCGTTAAGCGCACGGGGAATAGAATTAATAAGTTCTATATCGCCTGCCGAAAAGCCTTTTTGCACAAGGGCAGAGTAACCGCCGATAAAGTTAACACCAACAGCATTAGCCGCGCGTTGTAACGCGTGAGCATATTTAACGGGGTCGCCGCCTGATACCGCCACAAGCATAGCAATAGGCGTTACCGAAATGCGTTTGTTTATAATCGGGATGCCGTATTCGGCCTCAATATCGCAACCTGTTTTTACAAGATTGCCTGCACAACGTACAATTTTGTTGTAAACCTTTTCGCAAGAAACATCTATATCACTATCGGCACAATCAAGCAGTGATATACCCATAGTGATTGTGCGTATGTCAAGATTTTCCTGGCGTATCATATTTATGGTTTCTAAAATATCGTTAAGATTAAGCATTACGTGTCACCTTAAATCCTGTGCATAGAGTTAAAAATATCTTCGTGCATAACGCGGATTTCAAGATTTAACTCTTTACCTAAAGTATCCATAGCATCAGAAAAATCTTTAAACTTGCAGTTAAGACCTGCTATATCGGTAAGCATTACCATTACAAACATATCCTGCAAAACCGACTGTGTAATATCTATGATATTAACGTTATATTCAGCGCATTTTGCGCTAACTTTTGCGGTGATTCCAACCGTATCTTTACCAATTACCGAAATTACTGTTTTTTTCATAGTTCATCCCTCACAGAATTATACAATTCTTCGCGGCGTGACTGCAATTCTGCCGCAAAGACATCTTTTATGGTTTTTACAATAAGCGCGCAACCTGCCGCCGCTATGCTTACAACATAAAACGGCATATAAAAATAACCTGCAACCAACGTGATTACAGCGTCGCACAAACAACACACGCATACCTTTTTTAGCGCGGCGATGTTCTGGTCACCAAAGACAAGACCGCCCAACATATTTTTAAGCAATTTTCTTAAAGAAAACAGCGCTATTGCCGCAAACGGAAGACAGGGGTAACATGTAAGCATTACCACCGCAGGCAGACCCGCATCTTTTTGGCGAACTTCTACATACCACGTTACAAGCCATGGCAATATTACCGCCAAAGCAAAAAGCAGAACAATAGAAATGTTAATAATTACAAATGACAGTTTAAGCGAATTTTTACCACCTGACATAAAAAACACTCCTTTTGAGATATTATACAATACTGTTTTTGTATAAGCAAGCAAAAAGTACCTCTTGACGAATTTTTTTATTGTATTTAAAATATATAATTAGTATATCAAAAGTGTATTAAAACGAAAGTGAGCATATATGAAAAAAATACTGTGCATAATATTTGTTTTATTAATGCTTACAGGTTGTTTGCCAACCCAATCTTCAAGCAATGATAACGAAACAAATAAAGAAAATTATATTACAGGTGTGTGGGTGTCGTATTCAGAACTTGACACAATGCTACGGGGCGATTTTAAATCAGAATTTAACACAGCGGTAAGCAATTGCGCATCACTCGGTATAACCGATATGTTTGTACACGCGCGGGCTTTTTGCGACTCTATCTATAAATCGCAGTATTTTCCCCTGCGAGAAAGCGTAAAGCAACACGATTTTGACGTGCTTGCATATATGATAGATATATGTCACCAAAACGGTATAAAATTCCACGCGTGGTTAAACCCGTATCGCGTGCGCACCGCCGACCAAGATATTACGGCTCTGCCCGATACAAGCCCTGCAAAGCAGTGGTTGACTGACGATAATACCGATAACGATGCAAATGTATCGCTTGTGGGCGGCGTGTATCTTAACCCTGCTTCAAGTGAAGTTCAGGCTTTGATAATTGACGGTATACGCGAGATAATTGACAACTATGCGGTAGATGGCATACATTTTGACGATTATTTTTACCCAACGCAAGATGAGACTTTTGATGAGCAGAGTTATAAAGACTACCAAAGCCAAACACAAAAATCGCTTACGCTTGATAATTTTCGCCGCGCTAATGTAAATGCGCTTATAAGCGGCGCGTACACCGCGATAAAGTTCAAAAGCAAGGATATAATTTTTAGCGTAAGTCCGTCGGCATCCATAGAAGATAACTATAACAAACATTATGCCGACGTTACCGCGTGGGTAGATAGCGGCTGTGTCGATTACATAATACCGCAGTTGTATTTTGGGTTTGAGTACCCTGACAGGCAATATAGTTTTGATGTTCTTATAAATAAATGGAAAAAAGAACTGCAAGGCGCTGACACAAAACTTTTAATCGGTCTTGCCACGTATAAAATAGGTACACAAAGCGAGCCCGACCGTGAGGAATGGGCAAACGGCGTTGAGGTGATAAAAAAACAGACCAAAATCTGCACTGATGAAAGCGCAATATGCGGACATATATATTTTTCGTATTCGTCTATGAATGAATATTTGTGACGCAAACACCCTTTGCGTCAGCGATATAATAAAAACACTACAAGCCACTGCTTAAAATTTAGCAATGGCTTGTGCTTTTTTGTTATTTATTATTTTACTTCACAGTTTTCTATAGCATAATCGATTAAAATATTAATAAGTTCGTTTAGCGAGCGGTTTGAAATTTTTGCCAGTTCATCAAGTTTATTAACCGTTTCATCCTTTATCCTGATAGAAAACGTTTTATATCCGTCTTCGCCTTTAAGCAACTTTTTATTTATTACTAATTTTTCTTTCGCGGTATTCACCTCACCGTTATTATGCCTTAATTTATGTTATAAATATATGTTATAATTTATAACACAAGAAAAGGTGATATATATGAAAAGAAATAAAACACTTGTCGATGAACTTTTTAGCGGAAAAGGGCTTGAACTATTAAGAGAGGTATTAGAAGAATATATAAATGAAGAATGTGAAAAAATATGAGGAAATACAAGGCTATGATTTTAGCTATGATTTTAAGCGAAATATGAACAAGATTTTTCGTGAAATTGTAGGAACCGATAAAATTCCTCACCCTGAAGTTGAAGAAAAAAGATAAAGTTTGCGCTTGTAGGGTGTCCTATATGTAAAACAAAACCCCGTCCGTACGGACGGGGTTTAAAGTTTGATTAAATCTTAAATTATTTAAGTTCAACCTTTGCGCCAACTTCTTCAAGTTTAGCCTTGATTGCTTCAGCGTCTTCTTTGCTTGCTGCTTCTTTAAGGGTCTTAGGAGCGCCGTCAACAACAGCCTTTGCATCAGCAAGGCCAAGACCTGTGATTTCGCGAACAACCT
>CAYOVQ010000125.1:0-3467 GCA_964407485.1 uncultured Ruminococcus sp. | reverse complement strand
GCACCTCGCTTAAGGTCGAAGGCAAGGTTGTAAAATCTGTAGTAGCAGAGGATTCGGTTGAAATTAATGCCGAAGCAATCACTGTTTTGGGTGTTTGCCCTCCTGAATATCCGTTGCAGAAAAAGCGTCATACGCTCGAATACCTGCGCACAATCCCCGCGCTTCGCGTGCGTACCAACACCTTTAACGCAGTGCTTCGCGTGCGTTCGGTAATTTCGGCTTGTATTCACGAATTTTTTCAGGATCGTCACTACACATACATTCATACACCTCTTATCACGGGCAGCGACTGTGAGGGCGCAGGCGAAATGTTTAAGGTAACTACCCTTCCCTTTGACCACGGTTTTAAAACCGAGGAAGAAGCCGATGCCGCCGACTTTTTCGGTCGCCGCGCGGCACTTTCGGTTTCGGGTCAGTTAGAGGGTGAGGTTGCCGCTATGGCGCTTGGCAAGATCTATACCTTTGGTCCGTCTTTCCGCGCCGAAAAGAGCAATACCCCCCGCCACGTTGCAGAATTCTGGCATGTTGAACCCGAGGTCGCTTTTGCAGAATTGCCTGATATTATCGAAATTGCAGAAGACCTTATCAAGCATATAATTAATACTGTACTCGAAAAATGCCCCGAAGAGCTTAAATTCTTTAATGCGCATTTTGAAAAGGGTCTTATTGAAAAACTTGAAAGCGTAGTAAACAACGACTTTGCAGTTATGACCTATACCGAGGCTATTGACGCACTTAAAGCAAGCGGTAAAGAGTTCCAGTACCCTGTTGAGTGGGGTTGTGATCTTATGACCGAGCATGAGCGTTATATTGCAGAAGAGGTTTGCAAGCGCCCCGTATTTTTAACCAACTATCCAAAAGAGATTAAATCTTTCTATATGAAACAAAACGCTGACGGCAAAACCGTTGCCGCAACCGACCTGCTTGTACCCACAGTTGGCGAGATTATCGGTTGCAGCGAACGTGAGGCAGACCTTGACAAATTAATCGAGGCTATGAATATACGAGGTATGAACCTTGAAGATTATACCGATTATATATCTCTTCGTAAATTCGGCTCGGTTCCTCATAGTGGCTTTGGCTTGGGACTTGAGAGAATTATTATGTACGTTACAGGCGTTCAGAATATCCGCGACGTTATTCTCTACCCCCGTACAGTTGGTACCATTTCTTAATTGAAAGCGATGATTATTTATGTATAAATCGAAATTAACCGTGCTTGAAACGCAGGGAATTATCCGCTCACTGCGTCACAAGTTTGAAGAGCATCTTTGCGACGCGTTAAATCTTCGCCGTGTATCTGCACCGCTTTTTGTAAAGCGCGGCAGCGGTCTTAACGATGACCTTAACGGTGTTGAGCGCCCCGTTTCGTTTGACATTTTACAGTCGGGCGAGGTTGTAGAGGTTGTTCACTCACTTGCAAAGTGGAAACGTATGGCACTTGCTAAATACGGCTTTGATACCCATACAGGTCTTTACACCGATATGAACGCTATTCGCCGCGATGAAGTGTGCGATAATATTCACTCGCTTTATGTAGACCAGTGGGACTGGGAAAAGGTTATAACCGACAGCGACCGCACGGTAGAATTTTTGCAGGATACGGTAAAGCGCATCTATGCCGCAATCTTGCTGACAGCCGATTTTGTTGAACGAAAATATCCCGTGCTTGATAACTATCTTCCCCGCGAAATACAGTTTATCACCACGCAAGAGTTACTTGACAAATATCCTACCTTAAACAGCAAAGAGCGCGAAAACGCTATTGCAAAAGAATACGGCGCTGTGTTTATTATGCAGATAGGCGGCCGCCTTTCTAACGGTGAAAAACACGACGGCAGAGCCCCCGACTATGACGATTGGGCGCTCAACGGTGATTTGCTTGTATACAACCGAGTACTCGACTCGGCGCTTGAGCTTTCAAGTATGGGAATTCGCGTAAACAAAGAAACGCTTATGAGCCAGCTTGAAACCGAAAACAAACTTGACCGATTGGAACTTCCCTTCCACAAAGCACTTATAAATGACGAATTGCCGCTTACAATCGGCGGCGGTATCGGTCAGTCAAGACTTTGTATGCAACTGCTGCAAAAAGCGCATATAGGCGAGGTGCACGCATCGGTTTGGCCCGAAAGTGAAATAAAAAAATGTGAAAACGCAGGAATAGAATTGTTATAATTCATAATTCATAATTCACAATTAAATAAAAACACAAGACACTGCTTTAAAATTCAATTAAAGCAGTGTCTTTAATTTATAAAAGCAAACGGGGGGGAGATAACCCCTCCCCTACACAATACTTTGTTAAAAAACAATTGTGCACACAGCACTATACATCGCGCATTAAAATTTCTTTCGCCTTTTTTTCTGCAAAGGCTGTCAGAGCGTTAAAATTCATAGCGTCTATATAGTATTTTTCCATTTTGTCGTGGATCTGTTTCGCTTGCGTTAGCGTTTGTATCGCGCCAAGCAACAACTCGCGCGTGATGCGGCGGTTAAAGACACATCTGCCGCGAACACTACGCATTAAATTAACGTCGATAAAACGGCGGGCGTGTATACGGCGGTGAGCATCGTCAAAATGCATATATTCATATTCGCGCACAAACGCGAGCGACAGTTCGGGAATAAGTATATGGTCGGTTATTGTTGACGGCAAAAACGGATTTTTTAGGGTAATTATTTCATAACCCTTTGACAGAGCCTCTTTGCGAACGGCACACATAATCTCGTTTGACGCGCCGCCGTATTTGTCATCAATAACAATTATATTTTTATAAAATTTATCAACCGTATCACTGTATGCGACAATACCTTTTGGCGTTATGCCGCCTATAAAACGCACCCATTCGCGCGGAGCACAATTTTTGCTTTTGGGTATTAGGCGACTTGCCATTTTAACCGCGAACTGCTCGGCTTTTTTAAAATTTGTAAACTGTTGTGATAGTTTAAAATTATCGCGTATAAGTTCACCTGCCGCTGATATATAAGCAGAGGCACGCTTGTGTAACTTTTTGTTTTGATTTGTCACCGTTATTATTTTTTCTGCTTGCTTGTAAAGCGTTTCTCCGTTCCAAAACTCGCCTAAATTTATAATCTCTTCACAAGCGCCAGGGTACACAGGCTCTACCACGTGTGGTGCGGTTCCGTCAATCACCGCTGTTTTTATCTCTTTTATAATTATACCGTCAAGACTGTCAGGATCAGAAGAACATGGGCAAAGTTCTATACTATATCCTGCGTCTGCCGCCTTTACGGCTATATACTTCATAAAAGAAGATTTACCCGTACCTGGTCCTCCCTTGATAATGATGCCGCGCCAACCGTCAAATACGTCAAAACTGTCGCCAAAGTGCGAAACAAAACCCTCGCCCGAATTTGCGCCTAAAAAATATTTACCAAATTTATTTTCCACCAAAAATCCCCCGTTTTTAAGTAAAATTAAACTTTATACATTCTATTCTTTT
>CAYOVQ010000124.1:0-3625 GCA_964407485.1 uncultured Ruminococcus sp. | reverse complement strand
CCGCCGCGCGCGGTGTTTATGAAAAAAGCGCCGTCACGCATTTTGGCAAACGTGTGTTTATTAAACATTCCTTTGCTTTGCTCATTTAACGGGCAGTGTGGTGTTACAATATCGCTTTGAGCAAGTAACTCATCAAGTGAAACAAATGTGACACTGTTGTCAGTCTTTGGTGTTCTTGTATAAACCAACACACACATTCCAAAAGCATTGGCAATTTCTGCGACCCGCTTGCCGATACTGCCGTAACCTATAATACCAATAGTTTTGTCTTGTAGCTCATCTGTAGGAAAACAAAGTACCGAAAAGGTAGGCGATTTTTGCCAACCACCGCTATGAACAAAATCATTATACTTATTTACAGCATTGTAATGATTTAAAATATAGGCAAAGACTTGTTGCGCCACAGCGCTTGTTGAATAACTGCCTGCGTTGCAAACAGTGATGTTGTGAGCATTTGCAGCGGCAATATCAATATTGTTATAACCTGTGGCAAAAAGACCGATATATTTAAGTTTTTTCGCCTTTTCGATTACGGTTTTGTCTATAATTGTTTTGTTGCACAAAATCATATCGTACTCGTGTACGGTATTAAGTAGTTGGTCACGCGATATGTTTGGATTATAAACAACATCACCGTATTGCTCGAATACGGTGAGTGATAAATCATTATTTTGCGCAAGGGTAGAGCAGTCAGAAAGTAGTATTTTCATCATTGTTTTGGTGTCACTTTCTTTTTTGTGCCGTCAGGCTCTACTATATACATATTATCAAGTTGAGCCATAAGACTTCTTTTGTAACTCTCGATATACTCGCGACGAAGCGCAGCCTGTTCGGCTTTTTCTTCGTCGGTAAGACCCTCTGCTTTTTGCTTGCGAGCAAGTTCATTTATGCGGTCAATTTTGCTTTGTTCCATAAATCATATCTCATTTCTGCCCTCAAGTGCGCGGGCAAGTGTGTATTCGTCGGCATATTCAAGGTCGCCTCCTACGGGTATACCGTAGGCAAGACGTGTTACTTTGATGCCCATAGGTTTTACAAGTCGTGATATATAACTGGCAGTAGCCTCGCCTTCAACTGTGGGGTTGGTAGCCATAATAATCTCTTTTACGGTACCATCACCAAGGCGTGCCATAAGTTCTTTTATGCGTAGTTTGTCGGGGCCTATGTTATCAAGCGGTGAAATAACACCATGAAGCACGTGATACACTCCTGAGTATTCGCGCGTGCGTTCAAAAGCCATAACATCGCGAGGGTCTTCGACAACGCATATAACGCTTTTATCACGGCGCTCATCAGAGCATATCTGACAAATGTCCAAGTCGGTAAGTGACTGACAGGTAGAGCAAAAATGAATTTTTTCACGAGCGTTAATAAGCGCTTCGGCAAATTGTTTTGCGCGTTCGGGCGGTTGCTCTAAAATACTGTAAGCCAGACGTTGCGCCGTTTTTTTGCCAATACCCGGCAGGCGTGAAAACTGATTGATTAGTTCAGTAAGCGGTACAATGTTATAATTCATAATTAAAACATACCTGGAAGATTTAGTCCGCCTGTAATGGCGCCCATTTCTTCCTCTGCGGTTTTGATAGCATTGTTAATAGCCTCGTTAACAGCAACGGTTACAAGGTCTTCAATCATTTCGGCATCATCGGGATCAATGATATCGGGGTTGATCTTAATGGATTTTATGAGATGTTTTCCGTCAACGGTAACACTTACCGCGCCGCCACCCGAAGCGGCGGTGTATTCGCGAGCCTCAAGGTCGGTCTGCAAGGTTGCCATATCTTCCTGCATTTTTTGTGCTTGTTTGAGCATCTGGTTCATATTGCCGGGACCGCCGGAGTTTGGAATTCTTACTTTCATTTTATTACTCTCCTAAAGATTAATTATTTTCAAGTTGTTTAAGTTTTTGCGCAAAACTTTCAAGTGGGTCAACATTTTCTTCCTTTACGGGTTTTGTAGCGTGGTAGGGGCCCAATCTGTACACCTGACCCAAAACGGTTTGCGCCGCCTTGCGTATAGAATCGCGATAGATCGAGTTGTTGCCGTTTACAAGTGTGCGGAACTGTGAGTTTTTTGCATCGATAAGCAACATATCGTCCTTAATATATGCGTCAGAGTCTTGAAGTACACCTGCAATCAGTGGGCAGGTTTTACGAAGTATTCCTACAATTTCACCCCACTGTGAAACAGGTGATATGCCATCAGATTTTGGCGTAGGCGCTGTATCGGCAGGCGAGGGGATATCGTCTGTGGGAGTTTCTGCAGGTGCTTCATCATATTCGGGAAGAGGAATTTCTTCTTCATAATCTTCTTGTTGCGGTTTAACCGATTTTGCAATTTCGGTTTTAATCGTTGCTACGGGCGGATTGCTTTCAAGAATTGCAATTCGTCTTTCGAGTGAGTTTAAATCCTGTCTGATTTCGGGATTGCAGAGCCTGATAATTGCCATTTCCATTTCGCAACGGCGGTTGCCGTTTTGCATAGCGGCGGCAGAAGACTGCAAAACACCTAAAATTGACATAATTTCTTTTATATCAAAATTTTGCGCCTGTGTTTCGAGCGCTTTCATTTTAGCGGTAGAGCAGACAAGCGGTTTGCGATCACCCTTTACTACCTTAACGATCATAAGGTCACGAAAATGTTGTGTAAGTTCTGCAAGCAGTCGTAACATATCTACCGATGAGTTGTGTAGATTATCAATAAGCATAAGCGCATCTTCGGTAGAATGATTTTTAATAAGGTCTGCCATTTTAATGAGATAATCGTTGCCAGCCATAGAGCATACGTTTGCAACGGTATCTTCTGTGATATCGGTATTATGTGATGCGCAAAGGTCAAGGATTGACAGTGCATCGCGCATACCGCCGTCAGCCGCAGATGCTATAAGTGTTGCGGCATCGTCGGTAAGATTTAAACCCTCTTCACTTGCAACGTACTTTAATCTGCCAACAATTTCACTACTGTCTATACGGCGAAAATCAAAGCGCTGACAACGTGAAAGAATTGTTGCAGGCAGTTTGTGAACTTCGGTAGTGGCAAGGATAAAGACGACGTGTTCCGGAGGCTCTTCAAGCGTTTTAAGCAGTGCGTTAAATGCCGCGCCCGATAGCATATGAACTTCGTCTATAATATAAACACGGTATTTGCAAGCAGCAGGAGAAAAATTTACCTGTTCTCGCAGTTCACGGATATCATCGACACCGTTGTTTGATGCCGCGTCCATTTCAACAATATCGGTTATTTCGTCAAGGGCAACGCTTTGGCAGATTTCACATTCGCCGCAAGGATCACCGTTTACGGGGGAGAGACAGTTTATCGCTTTGGCTAAAATTTTTGCGCAACTTGTTTTACCGGTTCCGCGTGTTCCTGTAAAAAGGTATGCGTGTACCACTTTACCGTGGTCAAGTTCGTTTTTGAGCGTTTTTGTGATATGATCCTGTCCCACAACGTCGCTAAAGGTTTGCGGACGGTATTTGCGGTATAATGCCTGATAAGCCATAAATTCACCCCTATGGTTTGTTTTTTACATAAATAAAACCTGTATGCTTGGTCGTACGAATGAACCGATTTACTATTCGCACGGAAAAAACTGCTTAATGCTGCTCGGTTCCCCGCCTGACATGGT
>CAYOVQ010000123.1:0-3661 GCA_964407485.1 uncultured Ruminococcus sp. | reverse complement strand
AGTTTTGGTGTTCTTGTACCACCCGAAGAGCATTTTGAAAAGCATCCCGAATATTATGCTTTGTTCGACAAGGCAGAAACTGCGGTGTCGGGTGACGGCATACGTCTTGCTCGAGTGCAAAAAGCAAGACTGTCGGTTAGATTTGCAGATGTTTATTGGAATGAAATAATAAGCAAGCGCTTTGACGGTGAAAAGGTAAATCGGTTTTTTAACGACCTTCGTGCGCACAATATCTCTCGAATGGACGAGTGGTGCAACATAGAGGGCACCTATTACGGCTGGGTAAAAGGATGGAATCGCGGAATATATGTTCATAGACCCTACCGTTATCAGCCTGAAAGTCTGTTATAATGATTATAGAATGTCAAAACGCCTGAAAGCGTTTCGACTCCCTACAACCATTATAAAATTGTTCTTGACTTAATGTTATTCCTTTGATATAATGCTTGTTGATATAATTATATTTCTGTTTTAGGAGGAACTTTGTCATTATGGACAGTAGTGACAGTAGCGACGATAACGGCGATACTAATAATTTAACTTGTATATATAACGGCGTACCTATGTTCCGAATGGGACACAGGTATGCCTTTTTGCGTCTAAAAAGGGTTTTGAGTTGATGATTTTACGCATTTTAAATCAAACTGTGTATGTATATTAAAGGAGATTAAAACAAAAAAATGGAAACCTATATTATAATTATGGTAATATGCCTTGTGTTTTCGGCATATTTTTCTGCCACTGAAACGGCATTTTCGTGCGCTAATAAAACACGACTTCGCGCTTTGGCTGAAAAGGGTAACAAAAAGGCAGAACTTGCGGTTAATTTAGCCGAAAAATACGACCGACTGATATCTACAATACTTATCGGAAACAACATTGTAAACATACTTTTGGCTTCAGTAGGCACATTGCTTTTTGTTGAAATATTCAAGGATACTGCCCTTGCTGATAAAGCGGCTGCAATTTCAACCTTGGTGGTAACGGTGGCAGTTCTTATTTTTGGTGAGATTACACCCAAGAGTATAGCAAACGATTTTCCCGAAAAGTTTGCAATGTTTTCAGCGCCGCTCATACGGCTTTTTATTTGGGTGCTTTTACCCCTTAATTTTATTTTCTCGCTTTGGAAAAAACTTGTCGGTAAACTCTTTAAGGTCGAAGAAGAAGACAATATGACCCAGGAAGAACTGCTTATGATGGTTGAAGAAGCCGAGCAGGAGGGTGATATTGATACCGATGAGGGCGATCTTTTGCGTAACGCTATCGAATTTTCTGATTTAAAGGCAGAAGATATTTTGACCCACCGCGTAGATTTAGAGGCTTTGCCCGTAGACTCAAAAAAGACCGAAATTGCACAGATGTTTACTAAAACGCGTTTTTCACGCATACCCGTTTATGAGGATAATATTGATAACATTATCGGCGTAATACATCAAAAAGACTTTTATGTCGGCAGCGGTGTTACTACCGAACCCATTAAAGACATTATCTCACCTGTTTTGTTTGTTCACCAGTCTGAAATGGCGGATGACCTGCTTAGAAAACTGCAAAAAGAAAAATCTCACATTGCCGTTGTTGTAGATGAATACGGCGGCACGCTGGGCATAGTTACTATGGAGGATATTCTTGAACAGTTGGTGGGTGACATCTGGGATGAGCATGACGAGGTTGTTGAAGAATTTAAAGAATTAGACGAAAACACCTTTATAATCGACTGCAATATGAATCTTGACGATTTTTGTGAAGAGTTTAATATCGAAACCGAGTCCGATAGCGTATCGGTTGGCGGTTGGGTTGCCGAACAAATAGGTAATATCCCCGACGTAGACGACAGTTTTACTTTTGAAAATCTTTTGGTTACCGTTACCGAAACCGATTCTCACCGCGCGGCTACCATAAAGGTAGAAAAACAGGAATTGCCAGACGAAGAAGAAAAGGAATAAAAATGAAAGATAAAAAAACACCCGACAACAATCAGGATAAGATACAGTTTTCACTTCCGCTTAATAAAAGGTTGTTAAAATATGTGTTTTGGATAACCCTTATAATTGCCGTTGCATACACGGCGGTTACACAACCGCAAAAAGTAGGAACGGTTATAGGCGGTATATTCAGTCTGCTTTCTCCGTTTATTATCGGTTTTTGTATGGCATATGTTGTAAATCTGTTGATGCGTCCGCTTGAGCGTTTTTGGATGTGGATATGGCATAAATGCAAAAAACAAAAATTGATAACAAAAATTAAACGACCGCTTTGTCTGACGATTAGTTTTTTGGTTGTATTAGGCGTCATATTTGCGGTTGTGTTTATGGTAATTCCTGCACTTAAAGAGACGATAGTTTCTTTTGCAGGCAAGGTGCCTCAATATGCAAAAACGGTCGAGGGTTGGTATTATTCACTTGTAGATTTTCTTGAAAATTATAATTTCACTCTACCTGAAATATCACTTGATATAAACAAAATAACAACTATTGCAAAAGATGTAATAAGTAATTACGGCGACAGTGTTCTTGACACAACCGTTAATGTGACAGCATCTATTGTTTCTGCAGTGGTTGATATTGTTTTAGGTTTGGCTTTCGCTATTTATTTGCTTGCGCAAAAAGAGAAACTCGGCAACCAGACACGCAGAGTGATAACTGCAATCTTAAAACCCGAATACGCAAAACGCGTGGTAGATTTTACTGCTCTTACAAACAGTGTTTTTACCAAATTTGTAACAGGACAACTTACAGAGGCCTGCATCATAGGCGCGCTTTGCTTTATAGGTATGACAATTTTTAGAATGCCGTATGCGGCAATCATATCTATTTTGGTAGGTTTTACCGCTCTTGTCCCAATCTTTGGCGCGTTTATAGGCACAGGTATCGGCGCGTTTTTAATACTGCTTGAAAATCCAATAAAAGCCGTTTGGTTTGTAGTATTTATTATAATACTTCAACAACTTGAGGGTAATCTTATATATCCCAGAGTGGTAGGCAAGTCGGTGGGGCTTCCGGGTATCTGGGTGCTTACAGCAGTTACCATAGGCGGCGGACTGTTTGGCATGTTGGGAATGCTTTTTAGCGTGCCTGTTTGCTCTGTGTTGTATGTTTTGTTCAGAAATTTTGTAAACAAGAAGAATGAAGAATACAAAACCGAAACAACAGAGGAGACGTCAGAAGATGTTTGATTGGGATTTTGATGCTGTTGTAGCAGTTGTTATTATAATTGGGTGTGTTGGTGGATTGGCAGTAGTTGTTATAAAAACATTTGCTGATGCACACAAACAAAAACGAGAACAGCACAAGGAATTGGAATCGCCGTTTTTTGAACCACAGCTTTTTGAATATAAGGCAACCGTTATAGGAAAGTATTGCGGTGTTGAGGGTTACGGAAGTTCAAAAATGCCGCAAACCCGTAGCGCCTACTATCTCACATTCAAAACCTATGATGGTAGAATATTAAAGTATAATGTGTTAGAGCAAGATTATTTTAAAATTGAGGAAAATCAAACTGGTACGCTTGCGGTTGTAAACGATAACTTCTATGGTTTTTGCCCTGACTAAAATTCATAAAAATTTAAAGAACCTGCTATTTGTTTTAGCAGGTTCTGTTGATTTTGATAATTGTGCATTATGCATTGTGAATTGTGAATTATTTTACTCCCAATACTTTCTAT
>CAYOVQ010000122.1:0-3661 GCA_964407485.1 uncultured Ruminococcus sp. | reverse complement strand
GCCGCTGTGCTTTGCGGCTTTAACGATTATTCGGTGTTTTACCGCGCATTTTTTAAAGAATACGGCAAGGCACCTAAAAAAGAATACAACAAAGTATAAAGCACCGCTGACAAAAGCAAAGTCAGCACTCTAAAAAGATATTGCAAACCAATAAAATTGGTTTGCAATATCTTTTTATTTTATCAAATCTTTTATTGTCTCTCCGACAATTATAAGTCCCACAACGCTCGGTACAAACGGCACCGAGCCAATAATATTATCACTATTTTTTATAGGTTCTTCTTTAGAATATACAACCTTTAATTTTTTTATGCCCTCTTTTTTTAGACGCGCGCGCATTACCTTGGCAAGCGGACATACGCTGGTTTTGTAAATATCTGCCACCTCAAACGTTTCGGGACGTAGCTTGTTGCCCGTACCCATACTACTGATGATTGGTGTGCCGCACTTATCGGCGCGAACTACAAGCTCTACCTTTGCGGCAACCGTGTCAATAGCATCAATAATATAATCATATTGCGACAAATCAAGCCTGTCGGCATTTTCAGGCAGATAAAACATTTTATGCGTGGTGACAATACAATCAGGGTTTATGTCGAGTATGCGTTCGCGCGCGACATCCACCTTATACTGCCCTATTGTTTTATAAGTTGCGTACAGTTGACGATTAAGGTTTGTAATATTAAAGACATCGTTGTCGATAAGGTCGATCGCACCCACACCTGCGCGAGCCAAAACTTCTACCGCATAACTGCCGACACCGCCGACACCAAACACGGCAACGCGGCATTTTTTAAGTTTTTCTATCGCCGCTTCACCTAAAACGGCGATAGTTCTTGTGTATTGATTTTCCATAAATTTTCCTTACTTTATAGTTTTATAAATTAAAGGTTGTTTTACAGGAGCGGCGCCTATGCACACAGCCGACTTATATATTTCCGCCGCGACCTGTAATTTATCTTTATCATTACTGTAAAGGGTGGCAAGTCGGTCTCCAAAGCCTATATAGTCACCCGTTTTAACATCAATCATAATACCTGCCGTCAGGTCAATTTTATCGTCCTTTGATATTCTGCCCGCGCCTAAAACCGCGCTTGCTGTGCCTATCTTTTCACAGTTCATTTCGCTTATAAAACCGCTTGTATTTGCCTTTATTTGCATACTGTATTTTGCGGTATCAAAAAGCGAAGTATCGTCTATACAGTCGGTATTGCCGCCCTGTGCCGATACCCACTCGCGCATTTTTAGAAATGCCTTACCACTGTCAAGCGCCTGTTTCGCCATTTTGCAACCCTCTTGCTCGCTGATGTTTTGCGACAACGCTATCATATTACCCGCAAGGGCTATACAAATTTCATAAAGGTCGCCTTTTTGCTTACCCTTTAAAACATCTATTGCCTCTATAACCTCAAGGCTGTTACCCACTGCAAAACCCAACGGCACGTTCATATTGGTGATAAGCGCGGCTGTATTTCTGCCGCAAAGATTACCGATTTTCACCATGCTTTCAGCAAGTTTTTCGGCATCCTGCTTTGTTTTCATAAATGCGCCCGAGCCGTACTTTACATCAAGTACAATATTTTTAGTTCCCGATGCTATTTTTTTGCTCATAACACTTGATGTTATAAGCGGTATACTCTCAACCGTGGCAGTAACGTCACGAAGCGCGTATAATTTTTTATCGGCGGGGGTAAGGTTGCCGCTCTGTGTTACAACCGCAACGCCGACCTTGTTGACAATGTTAAAAAACTCGTCGCCTGTAAGGTTGGTTTTATAACCCTTTATCGCTTCAAGTTTATCGGCAGTACCGCCTGTGTGACCCAGTCCTCTGCCCGACATTTTTGCAACCTTGCATCCGCATGATGCCGCTATGGGCGCCGCAATAAGCGTAGTTTTATCGCCCACACCGCCCGTGCTGTGCTTGTCGGCAGAAAGCGCACCAAAATAGGTAAGGTCTACCATATCGCCCGACATTGCCATATATTGAGTAAGCGAGGTGGTCTCTTGCTCACTCATACCCTTAAAATATATCGCCATTAAAAGCGCTGATACCTGATAATCGGGTATCTCACCCGCGGTGTATCCGTTTACAAAAAAGCGTATTTCGGCATCGGTAAGTTCTTTACCGTCGCGTTTTTTGGCAATGATATCATACATTCTCATAAAATCGTTTTTTCCTTTAAATCAAATGAGTTTGGAAGCAGTTCACTTAATGTGTATTCGTCAAAAGTTTCAGGGGCTGTTACGACAAGTATTTTAAAATCACTGTCGCAAAACTCTGCCATAACCTGTCGGCAAACTCCGCAGGGTGAAAAGGCAGTCAAAACATTGTCCCTTTTACCCGCAACGGCTATCGCCGCAAATTGTTTTTCACCCTCGCTCACGGCTTTCCCAAAAGCCACTCGCTCGGCGCAGATTGTAGGTGAAAAGGATGCATTTTCAATGTTGCAACCTGTATATATTTTACCGCTCTTTGTAAGCAGTGCCGCACCTACTTTACAGTTTGAATATGGCGAATATGAATTTTCTAATACATTTATAGCCTTTTGACATAATAATTTTTTATCCATAGTATTACCTACAATTTAATAGCCGTTTCCAAAGCCAACTCCATCATTTGTGTAAATGTGTTTTGTCTTTCTTCGGCGGTTGTTGCTTCACCCGTTAAGATATGGTCTGATATGGTGCAGATAGCCAAAGCGTTTTTGCCTAAACGCGCCGCATTCATATAAAGCGCAGCGGCTTCCATCTCGACCGCCATAACACCCATTTTGCCCCAATTGGCAGAGGACGCGGCATCATCATAAAATGTATCCGACGAATAAAGATTACCTACGTGTACTTGTAGTCCTAATTCGCTTGCCGTATCGGTACAGGTCTTAAGCAAACTGTAACTGCAAATGGGCGCAAACGCACCCGACAGATTATACTGCGCGGCAAAATTCGAGTTGGTGCAAGCGCCCATACCGATAACTATATCACGCACCTTAATATCATTGTTTATTGAACCTGCCGAGCCTATACGAATAATATTCTCTACACCAAAAAAGTTAAACAGTTCATAAGAGTATATCGCCATAGACGGCATACCCATTCCGCTTGCCATAACCGACACGGGCACACCTCTGTATGTGCCTGTATAACCGTTAATGCCACGGACTGAATTTACAAGTTTTGGATTTTCTAAAAAATTCTCGGCAATAAATTTAGCACGCAACGGGTCGCCGGGCATAAGCACCGTTTTAGCAAAATCTTGGGGTGTTGCATTTATATGTGGGGTGGGATAATTTGCCATATTTACACCTTCTTATTTATCATATTTATCACAGAGCGCTGTAACCTGATCTGCAAAGCGAGCAATCTCTTTATTAGAGCTGTCTTTATTTTTATTAATAACCGAAAGCAATCGTTGACCTGCGGCATAAAGACGTGAGAACACAGTATCGGCGCGGTGTCTGCCCTCGCTCTTCTTTTCTACACGGACAATTCTGCCTTTTTCGATGCACTCGCCTGTCATAAGGTCGTACTTATCGCCGCTAAACGGCGCTATCGCATTGACACCGAGTTTTGACTCAATCTCTTTTGCAAAGTTGTCGCAAACGGTATCATCGCCGTGATTTACAAATACGGTTTTAACAGAATTTTTAATATTTGATAACCA
>CAYOVQ010000121.1:0-3710 GCA_964407485.1 uncultured Ruminococcus sp. | reverse complement strand
ATGTAAGGTACTTTCTTACAAGGGTAAGGTTTTCGGTGTAGAGCCTCCCACATTTGTTGAACTTACCGTTACCGCTACAGAACCCGGTTTTGCAGGCAATACTGCAACAAACGCTACCAAGCCCGCAACACTTGAAACAGGTTGCGAAATCCGCGTACCTCTCTTTATTAACGAGGGCGAGGTTGTTCGTATCGATACTCGTACAGGCGAGTATATGGAACGCGCATAATTAATTTTAAGGAGAATAATAACGATGGATATTTGCGAAAAGATTGCTTATATTAAAGGTCTTGCAGAGGGCCTTTCACTTGATACCGAAAGCAAGGAGGGTAAAATCCTTGCTGCTATTATTGACCTTTTAGGCGACATTACAGAAGAAATCTGTGATATTGAAGATGCTTGCGACGATATGAGCGAGCAGATCGATGCTGTTGATGAAGATCTCGCTTCTTTAGAAGATATTATCTATGAAGATGTTTGCGACTGTTGCGATGATGAAGATTGCGATTGTGATTGCTGTGAAGATGATCTTTATGAAGTAGAGTGTCCTTCATGCAACGATATTATTTATCTTGATGCTGAAATGCTTGAAGATGAAGGCATCGATTGCCCAAATTGCGGCACACATTTAGAGTTTGATTTCGACTGCGATTGCTGTGAAGAGGATTGCGATTGCTGTGGCGACGCAGAATAATATTTAAAAACAAAATTGCCGCACTGTTCCATAACTTTTAGGAATAGTGCGGATTTTTTTGACAAGGGTAGTAATAATGAATTCTACAGAAGTAAAATTACAGTATGATGTTTGCAAAACAAACGACAGCGCAATATCGGTTATAATTGTTGCGGCGGGTAGTTCGAGCAGAATGCAGGGTATAAACAAGCAGTTTATGCCTATTTTGAGTGTACCCGTGATTGCCAGAACGCTTATGGCATTTGAAAATTGCGCAGATATTTCAAAGATAATAATTGTAACCGCCGCCGACAGTATACTTGATATGCAACTTATATGTGAAAAATATATGATTGGTAAGGTCAGCGATATAGTGGCAGGCGGCGAAAACCGCCATCAATCTGTTATGAACGGAATACGCAGACTTGATGCAGACGATACAAAAGTATTAATTCACGATGGTGCAAGACCTTTTGTTGACGGTCATATAATAAGTGAAGTAGCAAATGCGTTAAACAATTTTGATGCCGCGCTTTGCGTAAGCAAAATTAATGATACAGTAAAAAGCGTAGACCAAAACGGTGTTGTGCAGTCTACGGTAGACCGTACAACACTTTATGCGGCACAGACACCGCAGGGTATAGATGTAAAAAAATATATTGACGCTTGTGGCAAAATAAGCAACGCTGACTCTTATACCGATGATGCGTCAATTATGGAAGCGGCGGGTTTTGCCGTTAAGGCTGTGATTGGCAGCAGTAAAAATATTAAAATTACCACACCTGATGATATTGCTATTGCAGAGGCTTTGGTGAAAGGGGATGACGCGATATGAGAGTAGGTCACGGCTATGACGTACACCGCCTTTGTGAAAATCGAAAACTTATAATAGGCGGGGTAGATATCCCTTATGAAAAGGGCTTGCTGGGTCATTCTGACGCAGATGTACTGCTTCACGCGGTAAGTGACGCTTTACTCGGTGCCGCGGCATTAGGTGATATAGGTAAGCATTTTCCTGATACCGACCCCGCATACAGTGGGATAGACTCAAGAAAACTTTTGCGTCACGTTGTAAAACTTATAAAAGAAAACGGGTTTTCAGTGGAAAACATCGATTGCACAGTAATTGCCCAGAAACCCAAACTTAAAGATTATATAAATGATATGCGCCGCAATATTGCGGAAGATTGTGAAGTTGACATATCTTGTGTAAATGTTAAAGCAACTACCGAAGAGGGATTAGGTTTTACGGGCGATTTAAGCGGCATATCCGCACACGCGGTTTGCCTTTTGGTATAAATAAAAAAGATACCTCATAAAATTTATGGGGTGATTATAATTGAACTCGTATATAACCTTTACACGTAAAAAACTACTGGTTTTAATTATTGCGCTTGTTTGCGCGTTTTTAATATGTAGTGAAGTTTACGTTGCGGGTAATAATAACACTAACGCGGCAACAGATGCCGAAAGGTTAAACTTTTTAAAAGGTTTAGGTTATACAGTGATTGGTGATGAGCCAACGGTAAAAACCGTTACTGTTCCCGAAGTTTTTTCTGATGTTTACAACAATTATAATTCGTTGCAACGCGAGGCGGGATATGATTTAAGTTTGTATAAAGGTTGTCAGGTGACAATCTTTACCTATGCAATTAATCCGCCTGACAGTTACAGCGGCGAATGCGTAGTTAATATTATGGTTTATAATGACAGGATTATAGGAGGTGACGTATCATCGTCGGCGCTTGGCGGATTTATGTTGCCTTTAAAATAGGAGAAAAAATTGAAAAAACAAAGACTTGACAAATTTATTTCTAATCAGTTGATATTATCGCGAAGCGTAGTGCGTACGGGTATTCACAAAGGCAGAGCCACCGTAAACGGTGACGTAGTACGGGATATTGCATTTAGCATTGATGCCCAAAACGATGTTGTGATTTACAACGGTGAAAGGGTAGGGTACAAAGAGTATGTGTACATACTTATGAACAAACCTGCTGGTATACTTTCTGCTTCAAATGACAAGTCGCGAAAAACCGTTGTGGATTTAGTTCCTGAAAATCTTAAACGCCAAGGGTTATTTCCTGTTGGTAGACTGGACAAGGATACTACGGGACTTTTGCTGATTACCGATGACGGTGTTTTTGCACACAACTGCATATCACCTAAAAAAACTATACCAAAGTCGTATATAGCAGAACTTGACGGTGATGTGACAGATGATATGATAGAGACTTTTAAAGACGGTGTTACACTTGCGGACGGAACTGTGTGCAGACCTGCCTTGCTTGAAAAAATATGTCATAATACGGCAAGAATAATCATAACGGAGGGTAAGTATCACCAGATAAAGCGAATGTTTGGCGTAGTGGGTTTAGGTGTGAACGGTCTTCATCGCGAGGCAATAGGCGGACTTGCACTGCCCGCCACATTATCCGTTGGCGAATGTATAGAAATGACAAAAGAAACGCTTGAAAACAGCATTTTATACAAATAATGTCAAAAGGTTAGATAAAATTAACAAAAGAGTGAAAAAAACATTGTGTGAAATAGTTATAGCATTTATGTGAAAAGTTTGTTATAATACTAAAGTAAATTAGGAATTTTATCAGGAGGTCCATTTTTATGGCAAGTTTATCTCTTCGCAACGTTTACAAAAGATATCCCGGCGGCGTAACCGCGGTATCTGACTTCAACCTTGAAATTAAGGACAAGGAATTTATTGTTTTCGTTGGTCCTTCAGGTTGTGGTAAATCTACAACTCTTCGTATGGTTGCAGGTCTTGAAGAAATCTCTGACGGCGAAGTTTACATCGGCGATCGCCTTGTAAATGACGTAGCACCAAAAGACCGCGACATCGCGATGGTTTTCCAGAACTACGCACTTTATCCACACATGACTGTTTTCGACAATATGGCTTTTGGTCTTAAACTTCGCAAGACTCCGAAAGATGAAATCAAACGCCGCGTTGAAGAAGCAGCGCGCATTCTTGACATTGCTCATCTTCTTGAGCGTAAGCCAAAGGCTTTGTCAGGTG
>CAYOVQ010000120.1:0-3718 GCA_964407485.1 uncultured Ruminococcus sp. | reverse complement strand
GCAGAACACTATGTAAGCGCATCGGGCACTCGCGATCTTGTTGTAAGCCGCTTTACGAGTGAAGAATACGGCGAAGCATATATGTTTGTAAATTTTGCAAAAGCCGAAAGTAATAACAATATAGTGGAAGCCGTATTTAAGGATTGCGGCGCAGTTGCAATATACGGCGGCAAGGGCTTTGATGGCACACCCGAAATTGTGACGCTTGACGAAAACGGACAGTTTAGTCTTGATTTAGATTACGGTGAAGGTTTATTTGTAATACCACTTGTTTAAATTCAAAAAACTCCTCTTATAAAGGGGAGTTTTTCCTAATTTAAACAAAATGTCGGTTGAATTTAACAATATTTAGCAGTATAATAGATTCGAAGTGATCAAAATCAGAGGTGTTAGTTATGCTAAAGAAAATTATAATTATTTCATTGGCGCTTATTATGGCGCTTTCTACGGTAGGATGTAAGGCTGACGAATTGCCCGATTATCCTGAACAATCCTTTGAAATTTCGGGCTTTTGGGCGCCTTATGAAATAACGGAGGAAAGCCTTCAACAATATAAAGATGCAGGTTTTACCACGCTTGCTTTTATTAATCATTCCCTTGAGAAAAACAGTGAAAATCAGTTTTATCTCGGCTCTGACCGCACTATGAAGGCACTTGAACTTTGTCGCAAGACGGGTCTTAATGCGATTTTACAATACGGTGATTGGATTGCTACATGGTCAGAAAACAACAAGGATTATTACAGTGAAACACCGTTTAGTCAATATGATCTTTATGAAGATTATAAAGATATAATTACAGGCATACATATCGTTGACGAGCCATCAAAGGATCATTATGACGGTAGATATAACAGTAAAACTATGATGGATGATTTTAAAAAGGTTTATCCAAATGCTAACTACATAGTAAATCTTTCACCCAGATATGCCGGTGGAACATATTGGGATTTTGCAACCTATGATGAACTTGTAGAAACTTATGAAAAAGAAATAATGACATATTTTGATAATAAATTCATTTCGGTTGACTGTTATCCCTTCTGCAATGAAGAACATCAACAGTATCCGCGTCGTTCGGATTGGCTTTTAGGTCATGAAATCATCGCTAATCTCGCCAAGGAATATGATGCTTATAAAACAGTGATTATTCAAAGCAGTGTAACCAATGAATTCGCAAAAGAACTTACCGCGGGCGATATGCGACTTCAGGTAAATGTTGCACTTGCGTTTGGCTTTGATCATATACAGTATTATTGCTACGAAGTGCCAAAATCCTTTAATGAGGATGGTACGGTAGAATATATGTACGAGCATTGTATATTAAATCAAGACAGCACCCCTAACGATATGTATTATTGGATAAAGGATATAAATAAAGAGATACAGTCTTTTTCAAGTGTGATACTTGCTTACGATTGGGACAGCATTATCATCAGAAACCCCGTTGGATTCAGCAGTAATACTGATGTGATGATGATGTTGGATCGTGAATTTGAAGACGCTGAATACTTTGAACAGGCAATTTCTTCTACCGATTTGGCAATAAGTCGTTTTGTCAGTGAAGAGTACGGCGAGGCATATATGCTTGTAAACTATGCTTTAAAGGATAAGAACAATGTTGCCACCGTTACGTTTAAAAACTGCGAAAAGGTTGCGGTTTACGGCGGTAATGGTTTTGACGGTACACCACAAATTGTAGAACTTGACGAAGAAAACAAATACCGTGTGGATTTAGCCTACGGCGAGGGTGTATTTGTGGTGCCGATAGTTTCATAAAACAAGGAGAATACAGTTATGTTAAAAAGACTTTTGTGCATATGTTTGGTCTGTGTTATGGCTTTTGGCTTTTCTGCTTGCGATAAAAAAGATAGTTTGCCTCAATATGATGAGCACGAATTTATAATCAGCGGCCTTTGGGCGCCACGCGACGTATCCGAAGAAGGTTTTCAACTGTACAAAGATGCGGGATTTACTGCATTGTCGTTTTCAAATCATGATGAATTGCCGCGCACTTCTGACAACCAGTATTATCTTGGTTCTAATCGTACTATGAAAGCGCTTGAACTTTGTAAAAAGGTTGGCCTTGATGCAATTTTGGGATATGGTGATACTTGGTTTGTTCACGAAATTGAGGGTGAAGATTATTTTGACGGCACTCCTTTTAGCAACTACGATTATTATGAAGAGTATAAGGATATCATAAAAGCTGTTAAGATGAAAGATGAACCCAGTAAGGAACACATTGATAAATATAAGTCTGAAACACTTATAAATGATTTTAAAAAGGTGTATCCTGATGCGCGCTATTTTATGACAATTACCCCAAAACATGCGGGCGCTTCGGCATATGGATTTAGTACTTACGAAGAACAACTTGAATATTATGCTGAGAATATTATGAGCAAGTTTGAAAATCCGCTCATTGAGGTTGATTTCTATCCGTTTGTTAATGAAGAGAATAATGCCTACCCTCGTTATGAGGATTGGCTTGTTACCTACGAGGCAGTTGCCCAAACCGCCAAAAAGTACAATGCAGAAATGTCAATAATTATGCAGTCGAGCGCGGGACTTGAATTTGCAAGCGATCTCACCGAGGCAGATATGCGCTTGCAGGTTAATATGGCGCTTGCCTTCGGCGCCGAAACTTTAAAGTATTATTGCTATTCGGTTCCCACAATAAACTACACTTACAATTATTGTATTCTTGACCCCGACAACAACCCCAGCAGTTTGTATTACTACATACAAGATATACACAAAGAGATACAGTCTTATGCAGATGTAATTCTCTCTTACGATTGGGACAGCGTTATTGCGATTAACCCAGTAGGCTTTAGCAGCAATATGGACGTTTCGATTATGATGCGCAACGAATTTGAAAACCCCACCTACTACGACAGCGCAATTGCCTCTGCCGATTTAGTAATAACCCGTTTCGTCAGCGAAGAGTATGGCGAGGCATATATGCTTGTAAACTATGCTTTAAAGGATAAGAACAATGTTGCCACCGTTACGTTTAAAAACTGCGAAAAGGTTGCGGTTTACGGCGGTAATGGTTTTGACGGTACACCACAAATTGTAGAACTTGACGAAGAAAACAAATACCGTGTGGATTTAGCCTACGGCGAGGGTGTATTTGTGGTGCCTATCCCTTCAAATTAATAAAATTAATATTTTCGGCACTTGACCTTTGGCAAATAAAGGATTATACTTATAAAGTTAATACCAAAAGAAAAATAGGAGATGAAATTTTTTGGTAACTGACAATGTAGATAGGTATAAGAACAAAATTATTACCATACCAAATATACTCTCGTTTTTTAGATTATGTTTGATACCTGTAATAGTTTGGCTTTATTGCTTTAAGGAAGATGCTTTTTGGGCGCCTGCGGTGTTTATACTTTCGGGTATTACCGATATTGTGGACGGTTTTATCGCCCGTAAATTTAATATGATAAGCGATTTCGGCAAGGCGTTTGACCCCGTGGCAGACAAGCTCACGCAGATTGTAATGTTAGGCTGCCTTGTAACACGCTTTCCGCTTATGCTGGTACCCCTTGTAATACTTGTTATAAAAGAATCACTTGCCGCGATTATGAATATGATAACCCTTAAAAAAGCGGGTTATGTCGTAGCGGCAGTATGGCACGGAAAATTAAACACCGTGTTAATTTACGCCACGATGTTTATACATATCGTATGGTTTAATATTCCAT
>CAYOVQ010000119.1:0-3727 GCA_964407485.1 uncultured Ruminococcus sp. | reverse complement strand
AAGTTTGATGGTAACGGTGTTACCATTTACGGTATGGTAAGTAACGATGCTGCAAGCAACACTGCAAACGTTGGCTTTATACCCAAGCTTGGCTATAATGCTGTTATCGAAAACGTAATCTTCTCTGCAGCTTATGTTAAGAACTATTATGCAGCGGTTATTACTACCAAGGCATCTTCTTATGCAGACAACGACAACGACGGTGACGTTTTTGAAAACAGCTACATCACAAACGTTGCAGTTATAAGCTCACATATTGAGTCAACAAGCAGTGGCGCTGCAACCGCTACAGCAGCTGGCTTTATTGCAACAACCGCTACCCCCGACTACGTATACTTTACCAACTGTATATTTGACGGTGGCTCAAGCAGCTTGACTGACAAGGGCACCGATGCTACTGTATCTGCCAGAGCAGGTATAGTTTCATTCCCCAACTGGGGTAATAACTTCCTTATGATAAACTGTGTTTCTATTGATGCATATATTGTACCAATGGTAACTTCAGTTGCTCAGAACACTACTGATGGCACATGGTATCAGCGTTATCCGCTTGCACGTACTAGTAAGGTAGAATTCACAAATTGTTATAGTGATATAAACCCTGTAATGTATAATACTGTTACCGTAAGTGGTACAGACTATGTTTACGACAGAATCACAAACGGTGTTAGCGAAATCAACGTTACAACCGAAGGTGTTTATGACCAAAAGGTTATGCCTACACTCGACTGGAAAAACACCTGGTCACTTGTTGAGGTTACAAGCGGTCGCTTTATCCCGATGCCTATAAAGGACGGTATAGAGGGCGATTACGCAAACTATAATGAAATTCTCAAAGACCAGCAAGACGGTCGCGGCGCAAACATGGGTACTCCTTATGCTAACGGCACCTACGGTATGCTTCACGAGTTTGTAGGCTCGGGCACCGAAACCGACCCCTATATGATTTATACCGCTCTTGACCTCGCTCGCGCAATCGGTTGCGGCGGTGTAAACCTTAATCAAACCCTTCACTTTAAACTTGCTAACGATATCGACCTTGAAAATTTACCTTGGATTACACAGGCAACCGACAGTCAATATACCTATGTTGCATTTAAGGGCACGTTAGACGGTAACGGTTACACCGTTACAGGTCTTAACGCAGGCGATAAAAACAGCGCGGGTCTTATCCCTGTGCTTGCAGGCGGTACTGTAAAGAACCTGCACGTGCGTGATTCTTATGTAGGTTCTACAAGTTATGCAGGCGCGCTTGTTGGTGATGCACAGTCGGGTACCATTTCGGGTTGCTCGGTAGAAGATTCTGTTGTTGTAAGCAAAAGCGCCGACTGGCATATTTTTGGCAGTGTAGAGGCAACAATTTCAGATCTTTATTACATTGCGGGCGAGGGTTCGACTGCAACATATGATAACGTATATGTTGATGAATCTTCAAATTTGTATACAGATGAGACAGATGACGTTATTATAAATTCAACCTCTTCATTAATCACAAAAATTAAAGAGGATGCCAACACAGCTACATGGTACATTGGCGGTACCGATGACAGCACACCAAAACTTGTAAACCGTGCGCAAACAATGGTTTATACCGATATTGCAGGTGACGATAACGGTAGCGAATATGACTCTAATGACTTGATAGCGCTTCGCAGAAAACTTCTTAAAAAATCGGCTTATGCTAATATTTACGGTGACGTAACGCGCGACGGCGATATCAACATTGTTGACCTTGCAGTTTTGTGCCGTCAGATAGGCGGAGACTACGGTCAGATAGAAGACGGTTTCTGGGCAGCAGTTGCTAACAACAAGATGGCTATTTACTATAGTGAAAATGACACTATGGATATGGCGCGCACGTTAGAACTTTATCTTGAGGCTGCCGTTAACGGTTTGGATATTGAAAAATATGCAACCTCTACCGCCGTAACTGACCCAACCGCAGTTATAGGCACACCTGACGGAGTGTTTGATATAGTTTTGGTTGACAGCAACGACTCGACTAACTATGACGACTACTCTATTGAATATAATGAAGACAGTGCTGTTCTTACAATAAAAGGCGGCTCCTTTACCGCCGTTGAACAGGCAGTGCTTGCCTTTGCGGCAAACTCTAACTATGCTACCGACGTAATTTGTACAGGTAGCGGTAGTATTGTTACCGACACCGACACAACTTATGAGGCCAGAACAATAAACGGCACAACCTACTACTACGCTTGGGGCGATGAGTTTAACACAGGTACAAGTTACAGCCAAGATACTTGGGAGATTAACGATTACAAGAGTGAAACTGACGGTTCACAGTCGGGTAGGTACTGGAACAAAGAAACCGTTGGAGTTGACGATATTAATAAACTTTGGGAAATAACAGATGACGGTCAACTTCAGATATGGCGCGGTCTTGATGCAAGCGTGTATGTTGAAGACACACACTCTTGGGGTTATAAGTCGGTTACTGTTGACCCCGACGGAAATGGCAAAACCGATTACAATAAAGCGGTTGACAGCGGCGACGTATATGTTGATCCTGGTTGTATAAACACACAAAAATCTATGCTGTTTAAGCAGGGTTATATCGAAATGAAGGCTACTCTGCCGTCAGACGGTCACGCATTCCCTGCGTGGTGGTTCCTTACAGGTCCCTCTCTTAAGTACAACAACTACTTTGACGCTACACTCTACAACAAGGTTTACATTAAAAACCCCAATTGGACAGGTGTAAACGCGATGGTGGCATCTGACCTTAAGACCTATAAGTATCAGATACCCGCAGCCCACCTTGAGTACGATATCGTCGAGGTAATGCAGTCACCGCAGGATGATAGCTTAGCAAAATATTATTTAACGGCAACCAGTAATTATAGTAGTAGATCTGTTAAAGGTACATACATTAGTTATACAAACCTTACCGTTCATAAGATTTATAATGAAAACGTTTATGACGGTTACCTTTATATACCAGACTGGAGTGAAGGTAAATCTACAGTCTTTGGCAATATTGATACTTTTGCAACCACAACAACCGATCAGTTTATCCACAACTATAACACCAGCAAATATACCAATGAGTATGATTTTGGTAACATTAACCAAATGCAGGGTGAGCATATTTTTGGATTTGCATGGACTGTTGATGAGAGCGAAGGCACATATACCCTTACAGTTTACGTTGATGGTGTTTCCAAAATGACGGTTAACCAAGACGTTGGTCATGTTGCTACTGATGACCCGACTTATGTAAATGGTGACGCAGATATCTGGAACCAGTATGCATATATGTTGCTTGACAACTCGTTCTATTCTTCTAATCCATATTATGCCGATGATCCAAGCGCAAACTTTACTGACTTGCTTACACAAGAAAGCAAAGCTTATGGTTTGGATACTAGTACTTATACTACTTTGAGCGTAGCAGACAAGGCAACCTTTGAGGTTGACTATGTGCGTGTATATCAGCAAAACGATATGCGCGACATCGTAACCGACGAAACCGAAGCCTTTAACAACGGCAACCGTTTTGGTTATGGTAAATAAAAACTAAAAAAAGAGTCTTTCGGGACTCTTTTTTTGTTTTTATTTACCCAAGCCGACAGGATTACATACACGCTTTGCGTGATTGGGAAACGCACAAAACTTTAAAGCCACGTTGTAGAGACAAGCAATACTCGCCCGTTTAGAGTTTTAATAATAAAAAAATAATCAATATTGTAAATAATACTTAAAT
>CAYOVQ010000118.1:0-3759 GCA_964407485.1 uncultured Ruminococcus sp. | reverse complement strand
TGTCTGGTTTACCAACGATCTCGGCGGGCAAAATGCGTTGTTTATCGGTGTCACTGATACAAAGGTTGATGTACTGGCTGACGTACCTGAATTTAGTGATGAGCCTTATGTTATTATAAACGATAACAAACCTGACTTTGCGGAAAGCGATTTAACGACCGTGGCATATGAAAGTTATTCACCGCTTGATTCTTTGGGTCGTTGCGGCACTGTTATGGCTTGTGTGGGGGTAGAGATTATGCCCACAGAAGAACGTGGCGCTATCGGTATGGTAAAACCTACAGGCTGGCATACGGTAAAATATGACAATGTTGACGGCAAATATCTTTATAACCGTTGTCATCTTATAGGCTATCAGTTGACTGGCGAAAACGCAAACGTGCAAAATCTTATCACTGGCACAAGATATCTCAATGTTGACGGTATGCTGCCTTTTGAGAATTTGATTGCCGATTATGTAAAAGAGACTAATAATCACGTTATATACCGTGTAACACCTGTTTTTGAAGGGGATAATCTGTTGGCTTCGGGTGTACAGATGGAAGGTATGTCGGTGGAAGATGGCGGCGAAGCAATATGCTTTAATGTGTATGCATATAACGCTCAACCCGATATTGTAATCGATTATGCAACAGGGGACAGCCACCATAAAGATGACGAGACAGATGAAGTGCAATCAGATGAAACTGCTACTTTATACATAATTAACAAAAACAGCAAAAAGTTTCATCTGCCCGAGTGTTCATCTGTAAAAGATATAAAAACTCAAAACAAACTAGAGAGCGATAAATCTCGCGAAGAACTTGAAAAACTGGGGTATTCACCTTGTAAATCCTGTATAGGATAATTTGTATTGACAAAATGTTAAATTTATGTTAACATAACATAAACTTAATGATAGAGGCGCGATAAACATTAGTAATGTTGCGAAACGGTTCGGAAAAACCGCAACATGAAAGGGAATATCGCCGAAACAGTATTACGGTTTCCGCTGTAATTCGGGTTGGTATATTGCAAAATATGTAATATACTGTCACATTTTTGTGGAGTGCTATCTGTGTTGTATTTTCACGGTAACTCTGCGTTACCGTGTTTTTTATTTTAGGAGGTTTATTATGACAGCAAAAAAGATTATTCCTAAAGTGCTTATAATCGTTTTCATAGTAGTTTTCGGTGTGCTTTGTACCTTTACAGGTAGTATCACCAGCCCTGTGGGAACATTATGGTCGCTTTTTCCACCGGTGGTGGCAATAGGACTTGCCCTTATTACTAAAGAGGTTTATTCTTCACTCTTTATCGGTATTGTAGCAGGCGGTCTGTTGGCATCAAACTTTAAACCGCTTGACACGGTTGATAAGATTATCAACGACGGTTTGATTTCATCCGTTTCAGGTACTGCGGGTATATTTATATTCCTTGTAGTACTTGGCATTATTGTCGCGCTTCTTAACAACGCCGGCGGCTCACAGGCATTTGGTAACTGGGCGGCAAAGCACGTTAAGGGTAAGGTAGGTGCAGCACTTGCGACATTTGTTTTTGGCATACTTATCTTTATAGATGACTACTTTAACTGTCTTACGGTTGGCGCTGTTATGCGTCCTGTAACAGATAATGCAAAAATTTCACGTGCAAAACTTTCGTATCTTATTGATGCTACCGCGGCGCCTGTGTGTATGATAGCGCCAATTTCTTCTTGGGCGGCTGCTGTTTCTGAATACGTACCCGAGGGTCAGGATGGACTTTCTCTCTTTATTCGGGCTATTCCTTACAACTTTTATTCACTTTTAACATTTGTTTTTATTATCGCAATCACACTTATGAAGTTTGATTACGGTCCGATGCGTCTGCACGAAAAGAATGCGCTCAATGGTGACCTCTTTACCTTTGGAGGTGAAGTTAAGGACGAAGACGAGGTTGAGTACGACGAAGAAGAGGTGCTTGACAAATCACACGCGCGTGTTATTGACCTTGTTTTCCCAATTCTTGTACTTATAGTTATTTGTGTATATGCACTTTACTATGTTGGTCAGACGGGTGGTTTAAGTTTTGCCGATGCATTCGGTAACACCGATGCTACTGTAGCGCTTCCTTGGGGCGGTCTTATTGCATTGATAGTTGTTATGATATACTTTATCGCAAGAAGACTCGTTACCTTTAAACAGGCTATGGCTTGTATTCCAAAAGGTTTCAACGCTATGGTGCCCGCAATTCTTATTTTAACAATGGCTACCTCGCTTAAGAATATGACAGGACTGCTTGAGTCTGACGCTTTTGTTGAAAGCGCGCTCGCAAATGCAGGTTCTCTGCAAAACTTCCTACCGGCAATTATATTCTTGGTGGCTTGCGGTATTTCTTTTGCAACAGGTACATCGTGGGGAACATTTGGTATACTTATTCCTATCGTTCTGGCAATTTTCCCTGTTGGCAGTGCTTTGGGTACAATTGGTATGTCAGCATGTCTTGCAGGTTCGGTTTGTGGCGACCACTGCTCACCGATTTCTGATACCACAATTATGTCGTCTGCCGGCGCACAGTGCAACCACATAAACCACGTATCTACACAGTTGCCTTATGCACTTACCGTTGCAGGTATATCTTTTGTGGCATATATTATGGCAGGCTTTGTAAACAATTGGGTAATTGTATTACCTGTATTTGCTGTTGTAACTGTAGCAACCTTGTTTGTTATTAAACTTGCAACAAAAAATAAAGCATAAATAAAATAGATTGAAATTATAAGTCGTTACCGTTATAATAATGGTAACGACTTTTAAATATAGGTGATTTTGTGGCACGTGTGCTTGAAAAGAAAAGCGAAATAGAACGCAGTATTATTAAAAAATATCGTAAGACAATATGGAACGGTTTTGTAGGTGCCGTACAGGAATATGAACTAATTAGCAAAAACGACTGTATTGCGGTTTGTATTTCGGGCGGTAAAGATTCTATGATTTTAGCAAAGTGTATGGAACTGCTACAACGTCATAGCGAAGTGCCTTTTACACTTAAATATATAGTTATGGACCCCGGTTATGCCGCCCCTAACCGAGAGTTAATTGAAAGTAATTTAAAGTTATTAGGCATTGATGCACAAATTTTTGAAAGTGATATTTTTGACGTGGCTTATAATGCAGGTGGCTCGCCATGTTATCTGTGCGCACGTATGAGACGCGGCGCTCTTTATGCCAAGGCAAAGTCATTAGGTTGCAACAAAATCGCGTTAGGACACCATTTTGACGATGTAATCGAGACTTTACTTATGAGTATGCTTTATTCATCCGAGATAAAGACAATGTTACCCAAACTGCATAGCACAAATTTTGAGGGTATGGAACTTATACGTCCGCTTTATAAAGTTAAAGAGCGCGATATTATAGCGTGGGCAAATTATAATGATTTACACTTTTTGCGTTGCGCTTGTAAATTTACCGCAGATAGTGCCGAGGATGAAAAGCTGTCAAAGCGTCAGGAAATGAAAAGCCTTGTAAAAACCTTGCGTAAAACTAATCCCGATGCTGATGATAATATTTTCCGCAGTCTGCATAATGTTAATATGGCTACAATCCCTGGCTGGCGCGACAAAGACAACGGTGAAAAGCATAGTTTTATTGAAAAATATTAGTTGAATTTTATTGGCTGATTTATAAATAAATAAATCAGCTTAATTTTTAAAAAATAAAGAAAAAATTACTTGACAAATACTAATATTATGTTATAATAACATTCGTTACGGTGGTTGTAGCTTAGTTGGTTAAAGCG